>JBGSQO010000334.1:0-10550 GCA_041738055.1 Filomicrobium sp. | reverse complement strand
GGGCTCATCGGATCGGACGTCTGCCGCCGCCGGGCTCGCGGCACTGTCGGCGGCGGGCTCGACGTCGGCGGGCTTTTTCGTCTCGTCGGACATCGTGATCCCTCGCATTTCCTGGCAAGTGTACGTCGTGTCGGTCTCGTGCGCGGCAAACCGGCTCCGGTTTCAGGCGAAGACGCTCGAACGGGACGATCGCTGCGCGTGCGTGACGGTCCGCCCTCGATATCAGCGGCCCGCGCGCCAGATCAAGTGATGAGCCGGGAGACGAGGCGTGCGGTGTAGTCGACCATTGGGATGATCCGCGCATAATTGAGCCGCGTCGGCCCGATGATGCCGATGACGCCGACGACTTTTCTCTCCGTATCGTGGAAGGGGGCGACGACCAGGGAGGAGCCCGACAGCGAGAACAGCTTGTTCTCCGAGCCGATGAAGATCTTGACCCCGTCGGCCTTGTCGGCGAGGCCCAGGAGTTCGAACACCTCCCGCTTCTGCTCCAGATCATCGAACAGCCGACGGATGCGCTCCAGGTCCTCGACCGCCGATACGTCCTTCAACAGGTTCGACTGGCCTTTGACGATCAGGCTCTTCCTGTCGTCGAGCGCGCCGGACCATTCGGCGAGCCCCGTTTCGATCACCTTCTGGGTCAGGGCGTCCAGTTCGGCACGGGCCGCCTTCAACTCGGCCTCGATGCGGTCGCGGGCTTCGGGCAGCGTCAGGCCCTTGATATGGCGGTTGATGTAGTTGGCCGCCTCCACCAGCGCCGAGGCCGGCAGGCCCGCCGGAAGGTCGATCACCCGGTTCTCGACCTGGCCCTGCTCGCCGACCAGGATGACAAGCGCCTTGGTGGGTTCGAGTTGGACGAGATCGATGTGCTTCAGGCGGACCAGCTGTTTCTCGGCCAGCACCACTCCGGCGCAGTGCGACAGCCCCGAGATCAGCTCACCAGCCTCGCTCAGCACCTGCTCGACGGTGCCCTTGCGGGAGCGGCCGATCTGGCCCTCGATGGTGCGGCGCTCCTCCTCCGACAGGTTGCCGACCTGCAGCAGGCCGTCGACGAACAGTCTGAGCCCGGTCTGCGTCGGCAGCCGGCCGGCGGACGCGTGGGGCGCAAAGATCAACCCCGACTGCTCCAGATCCGACATCACGTTGCGGATCGAGGCGGGCGACAGCGTCATCGGCAGCACGCGCGACAGGTTGCGCGAGCCGACCGGCTCGCCCGTCGACAGGTACTGTTCGATGATCTGGCGCAGGATGGCGCGTGAGCGCTCGTTCAGCTCGGTGATGACGGGCGCCTTGTCGAGTGCGTCTGGTCGTGGATCTTTCATTTCCGCTCCGGGACGGCGCGAGCGACCCACGGCAGGCATGCCGCCGAAAGGCTCGCGACCGACCAGCATAGTTAAGAAGCGTTCCGGCCCGCGTCAAATCGACGATCCGGCGGGAAAGTCCCGACAGGGCGGCGATTGCCGGTTGAATGGGCACAGCACCTCTTCTAGGGTCCGCGCGACTGTGGTGTTCAGTTCAGCGTGACACCACTCCCGCCATCCCCGCCACTGTTCCCTAAGCGCCCGAGGCCCCCATGCGCCCCTCCAAGCGAGCCCCCGACGAGCTTCGCCGCGTCTCCATCGAGCGCGCCGTCTCCCTCCACGCGGAAGGCTCCTGCCTGATCAAGTTCGGCAATACCCATGTGCTGTGCACGGCTTCGCTGGAAGAGCGCGTGCCGCCGTGGATGAAGGGGCAGACCAAGGGCTGGGTGACGGCCGAGTACGCCATGCTGCCGCGCGCAACCAATACGCGCAACCGGCGCGAGGTGACGAGCGGGCATCCGTCGGGGCGTACTCAGGAGATCCAGCGGCTGATCGGGCGAGCGCTGCGGGCCGTCGTGGACCTGCCCAAGCTCGGCGAGCGGCAGATTACAGTCGACTGCGACGTCATCCAGGCCGATGGCGGCACACGCACGGCCTCGATCACCGGGGCCTGGGTGGCGCTGCACGACTGCATCGAGTGGATGCGCGTGCGTGACATGGTCAAGGGCGATGTGCTGCGTGACCGGGTAGCCGCCGTCTCCTGCGGGCTCTATCAGGGCACACCAGTCCTCGATCTCGACTACGCCGAGGATTCGACGGCCGATGCGGATGCGAACTTCGTCATGACGGGGCTCGGCGGCATCGTGGAAGTCCAGGGAACGGCCGAGACGACGCCGTTCAGCCAGGAGAGCTTCGATAACCTGATGGGTTTGGCCCGCAAGGGCATCGGCGAGCTTCTGGAACTGCAAAAGCTGACGGTCAGCTGATCAAGACCATGAGCTGATCAGGACCATGAGCTGATCAGGACCGTGCACTGAGCAGCCGGCGGGGAGTAGACTGCGCCCCGCCGCCCAACGTCTGCGGTCGTTATGTGCGCGCCGGCGTTTGGTAGATCGGCTCGGTCCGCGAGCGGGCGATCTCGCGCTTGACCTGATGCGGCTCCTCGAGGGCAGCGTAAGCGGCGTTCAAGCGCCGCACCATGGTCGCCATGTAGGTGAGGACCTCGTCGGGCAGCTCGGCCGTAGCGTAGCGGTCCGGGTGGTAGAGCTTGGACATGCGGTGGTAGGCCTCGCGGATCGCTGGCCAGCTGGCGCCGCGCTCGAGGCCCAGCACCTCGAAGGGATTGAAATCCTCAGATCGCGAGCGGTTGGCGAGGTTCTGCGCCTTGGGCACGTTGACGAGCTTGATGGCCCGGATGGTCGTCTTGGCGATCATCTCGCGCTCGCCGCCGTAGGCCTCGAAGTCCATGAAATGACCCTGGCCGTTCAGCACTTCGTGGATGGGCCGCTCGCTCGGCACCAGGAAACGGCCGCGCACGATACGGCCGTCGTCGAAGGTCAGCTCGACCGGGACGGCGGTCTCCTTGTCCTGCTTGAAGCTGTCGACCCGGTTGCGCTCGAACATCTTGGAAGTCTCCGCCTTGGTCAAATCGGGGCCGCCTGTCCGGTTTCGGGACGGCCGTTGAGAGTTCGGGGAGAGCTTCGCAAGGCGTGTGCCGGCTAAGACCAAACCGCCCGGAATTGACCAAGGCTTTTGCGCCGCAGCCGCCCGGCTGGCGGGTTCCGCGGCGATGTGCTACCAGCCGACGCGGAATATTGCGCTGCAATAGCGCCAGACGCCGATCCCCGGCCCGCGCCCCCAGCGCCGCAACCCACGTCCGAGACCGAGATACCCTGCCCATGAACCTGCGCAACATCGCGATCATCGCCCACGTCGACCACGGCAAGACCACGCTCGTCGACGAACTCCTGAAGCAGTCGGGAGCCTTCCGCGACAACCAGAAGGTTGCCGAGCGGGCCATGGATAGTAACGACATCGAGCGCGAGCGCGGCATCACGATTCTCGCCAAGTGCACGAGCGTCGTCTGGAAGGACACGCGCATCAACATCGTCGACACGCCCGGCCACGCCGACTTCGGCGGCGAGGTGGAGCGCATCCTGAACATGGTGGACGGCGCCATCGTGCTGGTCGACGCCTCCGAGGGACCGCTGCCGCAGACCAAGTTCGTCGTGTCCAAGGCGCTGAAGCAGGGCATCCGCCCGATCGTGTGCATCAACAAGATCGACCGCCCCGACGAGCGCCACGTCGAAGTCTTGAACGAGATCTTCGACCTGTTCGCCAACTGCGATGCCACCGACGAGCAGCTCGACTTCCCGGTGCTGTACGGGTCCGGCCGCAACGGCTGGATGGCGCTCGACCCGGCCGGCCCGCAGGAAAGCCTCGCGCCGATGTACGACCTGATCCTGTCGCATGTGCCGGCACCGACCGTGCACGAGGGCCCGACCCGCATCCTGGCGACGACGCTGGAGGCCGACAGCTTCCTCGGCCGTATTCTGACGGGCCGCATCACGTCGGGCACCTTGAAGCCCAACCAGATGCTGAAGGCGCTGCGCCACGACGGGACGCTGGTCGAGAATTTCCGCGTCTCCAAGGTGCTCGCCTTCCGTGGCCTCGAGCGCACCCCGGTGGAGATGGTGGAGGCCGGCGACATCGTGGCCATTGCCGGCATGAGCGAGGCGACGGTTGCCGATACGCTGTGCGATCCCTCCGTCACCGAGCCGATCGTGGCCCAGCCGATCGACCCGCCGACGCTGTCGATGATGTTCCGCATCAACGACGGCCCGTTCGCCGGCCAGGAAGGCGACAAGGTCCAGAGCCGCGTCATTCGCGACCGCCTGATGAAGGAAACCGAGCGCAACATCGCGATCCGCATCTCCGAGCCCGAGGAGAAGGACGCCTATCTCGTCTCCGGCCGCGGCGAGTTGCAGCTGGCGATCCTGATCGAGAACATGCGTCGCGAAGGCTTCGAGCTGACCGTGTCGCGCCCTCGCGTCGTCTACAAGCAAGACGAGGAGACGGGCACGCGGCTCGAGCCCATCGAAGAGGTCATCATCGACGTCGACGATGAGCACACCGGCGCGGTCGTCCAGAAGCTCTCCGAGCGCAGGGGCGAGATGATCGAGATGCGCCCCTCCGGCGGCGGGCGCACGCGCATGGTCTTCCTGGTGCCGACGCGCGGCCTGCTCGGCTATCAGTCGGAGCTGTTGACCGACACGCGCGGGACGGCCGTCATGAACCGCATCTTCCACGCCTACTCACCGTTCAAGGGCGAGATCGCCGGTCGCCGCAACGGCGTCCTGATCTCCAACGGCGTCGGCGAGGCGACCGCCTACTCGCTATTCTATCTGCAAGATCGCGGACCGAGCTTCATCACCCCGCAGACCCGCGTGTATGAGGGCATGCTGGTCGGCCAGCACTCGCGCGAGAACGACCTCATCGTCAACGTGGTCGAAGGCAAGAAGCTGACCAACGTGCGCGCCTCCGGCAAGGACGAGGCGCTGACCCTCTCGCCGCCGATCCGCATGTCGCTCGAGCGCGCCATGAGCTACATCGGCGACGACGAACTGGTCGAGGTCACGCCCGAGAACATCCGTCTGCGCAAGCGCTGGCTCGACCCGAACGAGCGCAAGCGCCAGGAGCGCAAGCGCGAGGCCGACATCGCCGCCGCCAAGGCCTGAGAAAACGGAAAGGCCCGGGAGTGATGCTCCCGGGCCTTTTTTTAACAGTCATACCGGGGCGAGCCAGCGGTAGAGACCCCCCGTTCAGCGCGACAGCGACAGATGAGCGGCCGCACCGCCCCCGCTCAGCGAGGCCGAGAGCTTCGAGCCAGTGAGCTTGAGGTTGACCGTGCCGGAGATGTTGTAGTCGGCATTGCGGAAGTTGCCGGCAAACAGATTCGTGCCGACGCTGCGCACCTTCGCCGTCTGCTCGACGCGCGCGCTTGCCGTGGCGCAGACCGCGGACATCGCGTAGCTGCGCGGGCCATACGGGCTGAACGTCACCCGGCAGCGGGCCTTTTCGGTCTGACCGTTGGCCAGTACAATCGACCCCCCGCCGGACCATGTGCCCGACAGGCTTGCCGCATCGGCGGCAGAACGGGCCGGCGTGACCATCGTCGCGGCCAGCACCACCAGGGCCGGAAGCCGCCAAGTCTTGGACATTGCAGTTCCCTTCGTTGTCATGACGCACGCACTCCTGAACCAACAACGATTTTACGAAACACGGAGGTCAAATCCGGAGAGTGTTTTGGCGCCGCGCACGTTCACGCGCAAATCGGGAGTGCGTGATTGCAGCGGACGGACTGAGACCTGTTGCCGTCCTGCCGCACGCTGACGTTGAAGTCCTGGTGCGGGAGCCTTGGCGCACAGGTCGTCTCACACAACACATGAAATATACAACCACCACATCGGTTGCGGTTAACCATCAGTTTGCAGACCAAGGCTTATTCTGTCGAGATCGTCGGACTGTGGGACGCTCGCTGGAGGATTGGGATCGTGACGGCCAAGGCTTACGATGCAACCGCGATCATTGTCGTCGGCGACGGAGCAACGGGCGAGGCCGCCGCAACCTACGCGGGAGGCCATGCGCTGGTCCCCGTACTGATTGGTCTTGCGGCACCCGCCATCGTAATCTCGGTCGTCGACCAGCAGGGCCTGCTACGCGTCTCGACCATGCTGCCGATCTACCTCGCCGTGCTGTTCGTGGCAGCCGCCACCGTCTTCATCCTCAACGTCTTGATTCGTGGGGCTGTCCTGAGTGCCGAATTCGATCCAAAGGGGAGCGTGGCCCGCCTGACGCGGACCGGGTTCCTGGCCGTGCGCCAGGAGGAGATCCCGCTCGCGCGCATCGCCCTCGCCGAGGTCGGCACGCTCTATGACCGGGACGGCTATCCGCGCGACGTCGCCCGGCTGATTCTCGAATCCGGTGAAGTGATCGCACTGCCGGCCGACACGACGGAGACCGATTCAGCCGTCATCAACCAGATGGCGCGCCGGGCCAAGCGCCGACAGACGCCCTGAACGCGGGATAATACCAACCTAACGAAATTCTGACGCATCGCTCTCGGCAGACCGCGCCTTCCGGCCTCCCGGCCCCCGAGCCGGGATCGGAGGAACGAGTGTCGGAAGGCGCAAAGACAGAGATCTACCGTCCGGCCGATTGGACAGTCGGTTGAGCCACCCGTTAGTCCGGACGGTATAACCCCCCTTCTGTTTTGACTCTTGACGGCTCCTGAGCCTACCTGATGGGCAGCGATTCTGCGGCCTCCTCTCGAAGGACCAGTAAGCCATTGTCTCCGAAACGCGCAGCCGACGACGTCCACCTGCCCGCGGCCTCGACGCGCGCGGGCCTGCCGGCCGGCCACGTCGAGACGGAGGAATTCACCCGCGCCATCGACTTCGTGCGCCATGAGACCGGCAGCCTCTTCGTCACGGGGCGGGCGGGCACCGGCAAGTCGACGTTGCTGCGCTCGATCCGCGACATGGCCGGCGACGACATGGTGGTCCTGGCCCCGACCGGGCTGGCGGCCGTCAACGTCGGTGGCCAGACGATCCACTCGTTCTTCGGCCTGCCACCCCGGCTGATCCGTTCCGACGACATCCGCCGCAGCCGCAACGGCCGTGTCATGCGCAAACTGAAGCACATCGTCATCGACGAGGTGTCGATGGTGCGCTCCGACATGATGTGGGCGATCGACCAGTCGCTGCGGGTCAACCGCGGGCGCCCGCGAGAGCCGTTCGGCGGCTGCCGGCTGCTGCTGTTCGGCGATCTCCACCAGTTGCCGCCCGTCGTTCAAGAAGCCGAGGTCGCCGAGCACCTCGAGACGACCTACGGGGGACCGTTCTTTTTCTCCGTGCCGGCTCTGCGCGAGGGCGCGGGAACGTCGCTGATCGAACTCAGCCAAGTCTTCCGGCAGAAGGACGAGGCGCTGATCGACGTCCTCAATCGCATCCGCGACGGCGAGGCGAACGAGGAAGATCTGGCCGCATTGAACGATCGCGTGAATCCAGTCCGCACGTTGGGCGAGGGCGACCCGTATGTCATCCTGACCCCGACGAATGCGGCGGCCCAGCGGATCAACATCGCCTATCTCGATGCCCTGCCGAGCCCGGCGCGCGTGTTCGAGGCTGGCGTCACGGGCGAATTCTCGCAGACCGCGCACCCGACCGACACGAGCCTCGTCTTGAAGGTCGGCGCCAAGGTCATTCTCCTGCGCAACGATCCCGACCGGCGCTGGGTCAACGGCACGATTGCCCGCGTCAGCAAACTCGAGGCCGAGCGGTTGTGGGTGGAGGTCGCCGGCAAGGAGCACGAGATCGAGAAGGTCGCCTGGGAATCCCGCCGCTACGCCTTCGATCAGGGGGCCGAGAAGATCGTCGAGACGGTCGCGGGCACGTTCACGCAGTTCCCGGTCCGGCTCGCCTGGGCGCTGACCATCCACAAGTCTCAAGGCCTGACGCTCGACA
This sequence comes from Filomicrobium sp., assembly GCA_041738055.1. Taxonomy (GTDB): domain Bacteria; phylum Pseudomonadota; class Alphaproteobacteria; order Rhizobiales; family Hyphomicrobiaceae; genus Filomicrobium. The sequence goes on along the minus strand of JBGSQO010000334.1, from coordinate 2,725 downwards.
AGGTCTACATCGACCTCGGCCGCGGGACGTTCGCGCATGGCCAGGCTTATGTGGCGCTGTCGCGCTGCCGGACGCTCGAGGGTCTGGCATTGGCGCGTCCGCTGAAGCCCTCCGACATCCTGTTCGACCCGGCAGCCCTGGGCTATCGCGACATCTTTCCTCGGGCCTGAACGAGCCCCCAGCAAGCCTCGGCGGCATCGCTGCAGGGTCAGAATGCACGTGCACCTGCGACGAATTGATGCTACAAGCCCCATATTGCAGGTGCTTACATGGCATCATCTTCTTGCGGGCTGAGTAGTGTTTAGGCGCGCCAGAGGGCCGAAAGTCGGGCCTCGTGCTCGGACTTCGGGCACAGTGCAGTGCAAAATGTCGCGGGATAGCACAGTCCTTTTTGTTGCATCGCACAAATTACCGCACTATATTTCTATCTGTCAGCGATGAGACGGCGTCCGGCGGCGAAAATGCACTGGTCCAGCTTGTCGACCCGCCCGCTTAACGACCGTGCTCCCGCTTGCGGCGTCAACCCCGTCGCGCAACCACATTCAAGGAGATCCACCATGAACGAACAGTTCACCCGCCAGGCCCAGGATATGTTTGCCGCCGCCAAGGATGCCCGCATCCCCGAGAACTTCCAGGCCTTCGCCGAGGACTCCGTCTCCAAGACGCGCGATGCCTACTCCAAGATGACGGCATCCGCCCAGGACAACGCCAAGGCGCTCGAGGAGATCATGCTCGCCGCCCAGGCTGGCGCCAAGGCTATCGGTGACCGCATGGTCCACAACGCTGCCGTCAACACTGAGGCCGTGTTCGACGCCGCCCAGGCCATCGCCCGCGCCAAGACGCTGCCGGAGGCCGCCCGCCTGCAGGCCAACTTCATGCAGCAGCAGTTCGCCGTCGCCGGCGCGCAGACGAAGGAGCTGTTCGAGCTGTCGACGAAGGTCGCCCGCCAGACCTTCGAGACCATGAACTCGGCCGCCACGAAGTCCTTCGAGCAGCTGAAGAAGCAGGCCTGATCGGCCTCTTCCCGGGCTGAAACGCCTGGTGTTGCTCCAGACATGAAGGCGCGGAACCGCAAGGTTCCGCGCCTTTGCCGTTGGGGCGGCCGTGCGACGGGAGTCCGCTGGGCGCCTAGCCGCGCTGCCGGGATTGAGCCAAGCACCGCGAAGCGACTTCCGCCCGCGGGCGTTGCCAGCTAAACTCCGGTCATGCAGGGGTTCGACGCCAGAGTATCTGTTCGGGATGCAGCGCTCGCCGACGCGGCGGCGCTGGCGGACGTCTACGTGGCGTCCTGGCGCCAAGCCTATACTGGCATCGTCCCTTATGCCGAATTGGAACGGGCCTTGCGCCGCCGTGGGCTGGCTTGGTGGCAGCGCACGATCCGGGCCCGCGACGAGATCATCGTGCTCGACGTGGCCGCCGTCGCCGTCGGCTATGCCATGATTGGGCCGTCCCGCGATCATGGGCCGGAGCAAGGCGAGATCTACGAGATCTACCTCGACCCGGTGCATCAGGGCCTTGGTCTCGGCGAGTTGCTGTTCGAGGCCGCGCGCAACCGGCTGGACGGCCACGGACAACGCGGGCTCGTCGTGTGGGTGCTCGCCGGCAACGAGATGGCGCGCGAATTCTATCACCGGCGCGGCGGCAAGCTCGCCCGGTCGGTGGTGGACCGCAGCACGGGAGCGCCGCTCGGCAAGGTGGCCTACGTCTGGAGTTGAGGCCTGATCGAGGGGGCGGGCCGATCGTCGCCGCGGCCCGTCGGCGGGCGCATGGAACCAAAGGGTGATTGCCGCCCGCGCAACCATTGTGCAGCGTCTTTTTTGAAGCGGCCGTAATGCGAGCCGACTCCGACCGACAGCAGCCACGGTGCCGGCATGGCACCCATTAAATCCGACACACCGACAAACCGAGCAGGAGTGACCAGAATGCGCCTCGACGCCATCGCCATCGGCAGCAACCCGCCGCATGATATCAATGTCGTGGTCGAGGTGCCCATCGGCGGCGAGCCCATCAAGTACGAAATGGACAAGGCCTCCGGCACCCTGTTCGTCGACCGCTTCCTCTATACGCCGATGCATTATCCGGGAAACTACGGGTTCGTGCCGCATACGCTGTCCTCGGACGGCGACCCCATCGACGTGCTCGTCTGTAACACGCGCGCGATCGTGCCGGGCGCCGTGATGAACTGCCGGCCGATCGGCGTGCTCGTGATGGAGGATGACGGCGGCGGCGACGAGAAGATCCTGGCCGTGCCGTCCGCCAAGCTCACGCGCCGCTACGAGCGCATAAAGTCCTATACTGACCTGCCCGAGATCACGCTGCAGCAGATCCAGCACTTCTTCGCCCACTACAAGGACCTGGAGCCCGGCAAGTGGGTCAAGATCAAGCACCTGGGCGATGTCGACGAGGCCAAGGACCTCATCCGCGCGGCGATCGAGAAGGGTAAGGGCTGAGCCCAAACCATCTCTGCGCCACACAATCCGAAGGGTTTCCCGGTATCGCGTGGGCAAGCCGCGTCGCGCTTGGACTTGCCGTGCTGCTGTGCGGCGCGGCATCCTGGCCCGGCGCCTTCCGGTGCACTGGCGGCGCTGCTATAGCCATCGGCCAGAACCCGGTCAGTGCATCTGACGATCGAGGGTGACGAGGATCAACGAATGAGCGACCTCAGGATCGCGATCATGGGCGCAGGCGGGCGCATGGGGCGCGAGCTCGTCCGGGCGGTCGCGGG
>JBGSQO010000319.1:0-1737 GCA_041738055.1 Filomicrobium sp. | reverse complement strand
CGGGACGGTCGGTGGTTCACCGCTGCCGCCGGGGTGCGAGGTGATCGAGTTGCAGCGCGGCAGCGATGGGCGCCTCGATCCGCTAGCGGTGGTGGGCGCACTCTATACTGCCGGGCTCAGGCGGCTGCTGATCGAAGGTGGCGCGCAGACCGTCTCGTCCTCGATCGATGCGGGGGCGGTCGACCGGTTGCATGTCCTCGTCGCCCCCCTCATCATCGGTTCCGGCACGACGGGGCTGGCGCTGCGGCCCGAGGGCCGGCTCGCCGCCGCACTACGGCCGACAACGGACGTCTACCCACTCGCCGACGGCGACGTGCTGTTCGACTGCGACTTGCGGCAGGCGCGAGCCACGTGAGCGGCACAGCCGTCGGCAACGCCGTTCGGACGGGGTAACCCCTACCCGTTCCGGCAGCAGCCCGGCGCCCTTTTGCCCTAGCCGCGCTATCGGCCTCCGGCGCGGCTTGTTCGCCCGCATTCGACTATGGTAGGCCACCGCACCGACGACTGCCGCGCGTGGCATCCTCCCCTTGCCTTTCGCCGTATCAGCCATCGCAAGTTTCAAACAACGAGGAACGCTCCCCATGTCGACAGCCACGGCCGCAGGCCAGTCCGGCACCCATGCCTTCTTCTCTGCCACCCTCGCCGAGTCCGATCCGGACATGGCGTCCGCCATCGCCAAGGAACTCGACCGCCAGCAGCACGAGATCGAGCTGATCGCGTCCGAGAACATCGTGTCGAAGGCCGTGCTGGAGGCCGCCGGCAGCGTTCTTACCAACAAGTATGCCGAGGGCTATCCCGGCCGGCGCTACTATGGCGGCTGCCAGTTCGTCGACATCGCCGAGGAACTGGCCATCGAGCGCGCGAAGAAGCTGTTCGGCTGCGGCTTTGCCAACGTGCAGCCCAACTCCGGCAGCCAGGCCAACCAGGGCGTTTTCGGCGCGCTGCTGCAGCCGGGCGATACCATCATGGGCCTGTCGCTGGCCCACGGTGGTCACCTGACGCACGGCGCCTCCGTCAATCAGTCGGGCAAGTGGTTCAAGGCCGTCCACTATGAAGTCCGCCCCGATACGCAGCTCGTCCACATGGAGGACGTGCGCGCTCTAGCGCTTCAGCACAAGCCGAAGCTGATCATCGCCGGTGGCTCGGCCTATCCGCGTGTCATCGATTTCGCCGCCTTCCGCCAGATCGCCGATGAAATCGGCGCGTTCTTCCTGGTCGACATGGCCCACTTCGCCGGTCTCGTGGCGGCAGGGCTCTACCCGTCACCGATCCCGCACGCCCACGTCGTCACCACGACGACCCATAAGACCCTTCGCGGTCCGCGTGGCGGCATGATCCTGACCAACGACGAGGATCTGGCCAAGAAGTTCAACTCGTCGATCTTCCCCGGCATCCAGGGCGGCCCGCTGATGCATGTGATCGCCGGCAAGGCGGTTGCGTTCGGCGAGGCGCTGCGGCCCGAGTTCAAGGTCTACGCCCGCAACGTCATCGACAACGCCAAGGCGATGGGCGAAGTGCTTGTGGAGCGCGGCTTCGCGCTGGTCTCAGGCGGCACCGACAGCCACCTGATCCTGGTCGACCTGCGACCCAAGAAGATCACCGGCAACATCTCCGAGAAGGCGCTCGGACGCGCCCACATCACCTGCAACAAGAACGGCGTTCCCTTCGATCCGGAGAAGCCGATGGTCACGTCGGGCATCCGGCTCGGCGCGCCTGCCGGCACGACGCGCGGCTTCG
>JBGSQO010000290.1:0-1799 GCA_041738055.1 Filomicrobium sp. | reverse complement strand
CGGCGGTGGCTCAGGCGCCGGCTCGGGCTCGCGCTCGTACCAGAACCAGCCTTCCTGCTCGCGGAAATAGAAGCCGGCCGCGTCCGGTCGCAGCGGAAGCGCCAGCGCAAGACACAGGAGGGCGAACAGCGGGGCACGCATGGGGGGCGATGGTCGCACCCGGTCGGGGACGCCACCGCCGCGATAGGCGTCAAACGATCGCTACCTTTCCCGATGGTCGCGCGGCGCTTGGCGACGCAGCGACGCGACGCGTGGGCTCCTGGTCGCCCTCCGGTGCTTCCAGACACGCTCAACTGCGCCGGCGGTAGCTCGACCAGGTGAAGGGGACCATGGCCGTGCCGAGGTCCATCAGCCGTTCCATGATGCGCTCCCCCAGGTAGGCCTCCAGCTCGGCGGCGGTGAGGTTGCCGATCAGGATCGTAGGGCGCATCTCCCCGTAACGGTCGTTGAGGACGTCGAAGAGCATGGCGCGGCGGGTGGATGCGTTGCCGATCGCGACCCCCACCTCGTCGAGCACCAGCAGGTCGACGGCGGTGAGCAGCGCCAACGCCTCGGTCTCCGTGCGTTGCCCCCGCGGCGAGTAGGAATCCCGAATGATCCGCAGGGCCCCGGAGGCCGGCAGAAAGAGCCCCGTATGACCGGCCTGGATCACCTGCGCCAGGATCGCGCATGCAAGGTGCGTCTTGCCCGTGCCGGGTCCGCCGAGGAGCAGCAGACCTCCTCCGCTCGCACGCATGTCCTCAAAGCCGTCGGCGTAGGCGCGGCACACGTCGAGCGCCTGCCGTTGCGCTCGATTCGCCGTGCGACGGCGCGCCAGATGGCGCTCGCGTGGGCGCAAATTCCACACGTCTCCACCCAGGATGTGGTAGATGTGACCGATTTAGAGGCGCTGCGCCAGCAGTACAAGGCAGACGTCGAGGCGCAGGGCGGCAAGCTGACCTTGACGGTTTTCGTGCTCAAGGCGCTGGTCAGCGCGCTCAAGGCGTTCCCGAAGTTCAACGCCAGCCTGGACGTGGACGCCGAGGAGATTATCCTCAAAAAGTACTATAATACGGGCGTGGCGGTGGATTCGGAGCGCGGCCTGATCGTGCCAGTGCTGCGCGACGCGGACCGCAAGAGCATCGTCGAGCTGGCCGTCGATCTGACCGCGCTCGTCGAACGCACCCGCGATGGCAAGGCGGCGTTGTCTGATATGCAGGGTGGTACAATCACTGTGACGAACATCGGCGCGTTGGGCGGGACGGGTTTTTCGCCGATCATCAACTACCCGGAAGTCGCTATCCTCGGTTTGGCGAAGGCCGGCGTGCAGCCGGTCGCCCGTCCCAAGAAAAACGGCGGCTACAAATTCACGCCGCGCCTGATGCTGCCGATCATTCTGGCGTTCGATCACCGGGTTAACGACGGCGCGGAGGCGCAGCGTTTCCTGAATCGCATCATCGAACAACTGGAAAACCCGGAGAAACTGCTCCTGGGCTTGTGAGGGAGTTTTTGCCACGAATTTCACGAATTAACACGAAATATATCAAACAAATTCGTGAAAATTTGTGTAATTCGTAGCAGAATTGATGGCGCCTGGTATGAAATCTTGGAGGAATAAAAAATGACACAGGATATGAATTTAGAAGTCACCACGTTGGGCGGTGGATGTTTTTGGTGTTTGGAGGCGGTGTACGATAATCTCAAGGGTGTGCTGCACGTCGAGTCCGGCTACGCAGGTGGAACGGTTGTGAACCCGACTTATAAGCAAGTCTGCACCGGTATGACCGGGCACGCAGAAGTGGTGCAAATCACCTTCGATC
>JBGSQO010000285.1:0-1521 GCA_041738055.1 Filomicrobium sp. | reverse complement strand
CCGCCCTCCCAGCCCAGTACCTCTCCATGCCGCCGGACGCTCTGGCCCGCGCCATCACCGCGCGCCGCAAGGCCCTCGGCCGAGACCTGATCATCCTGGGCCACCACTACCAGACCGACGAGGTCATCCGCCACGCAGACTTCACCGGCGATTCGCTCAAACTCAGCCAGCTCGCCGCCGAGCGCGTCGGCGAGACGGGCGCGAAGCACATCGTCTTCTGCGGCGTCCATTTCATGGCCGAGTCCGCCGACCTGCTCGCTCCCGACGGGACCAATGTCATCCTGCCGGACCTCTCCGCCGGCTGCTCCATGGCCGACATGGCCGCCTACGACGACGCCATTGAGGCTTGGGACTCCCTGCATGAGTCCGTCAAGGCCAGCGGCTGGTCCGGGCGCATCGTGCCCATCACCTATGTGAACTCCTCGGCCGCCATCAAGGCCTTCGTCGGCGCCAACGGCGGCGCATGCTGCACCTCGTCCAATGCGAAACAGGTCTTCGAGTGGGCCATGAAGGGCGGCGCCACCCCCGCGGGAAAAAAGGAACAGGTCAAGCTGCTGTTCCTCCCAGATCAGCACCTCGGGCGCAATACCGCCGCCGCCACCGGCATGGCGGTGACCAAGGACACCTGCCTGTACGACCCCAAGCTCGCGCGGGCCGGTGAATCCCTCGGCGGCATCAGCGCCGAAGCGCTCCTGCGCGCCAAGGTGATCCTCTGGGCCGGCCACTGCTCCGTGCACAAGCTCTTTCGGCCCGAACATTGCGAGGAGGCCCGGGCCCGGAACGACGGCGCCACCATTCTCGTCCATCCCGAGTGCTGCAAAGAGGTTGTCGACAAGTCCGACCTCAGCGGCTCGACGGAGTTCATCATCCGAACCATCGATGCCGCCGAGCCCGGCAGCCAATGGGTTGTCGGAACGGAAGTCAATCTCGTGAACCGCCTGGCGCGCCACGCGGCCGAGCGCGGCGTGCATGTCCGCATCCTCAGCGACTGCCAGTGCCTCTGCACCACCATGTACCGCATCGATGAGCCGCACATCCTGTGGACGCTCGACAACCTCGCCGAGGGCAAGGTGGTCAATCGCATCCGCGTCCATTCCGACGCCCGCGCTCCCGCCCTGACCTCGCTCGAGCGCATGCTCAGCCTCACCGCGCCGGCGCCGAAGTCGCCAAAATCCTCACACCGCGCCTCCGAACCCGCCCTGATTGACTGAGACAGGCGGCTGGCGCAGCGGTATCACTAGGAATCCGGGTGAGCCCGCCCAAGGTCCCCCCTTCATGGGATGCTGTGCGGCCGCCCGCCGCTCACCCTCACGGGTCCGGGCCAGTAATCGACAAGGAGTTTCGGGAGATGACCGAAGGCGAACGGGAGATGTTGTTGGGCAGCGCAGGCCAGAGCGAGAGCCCCAAGCCGAAGAAGCGATCCCGCGCCCGCCGATGGCTGCTCGGAACGCTGGCGCTCGTCGTCGCGCTCGGGCTCACCATCTGGCTCGGCGGCCCGTCCATCGCCGCCGCTCTGGCCCC
>JBGSQO010000257.1:0-14733 GCA_041738055.1 Filomicrobium sp. | reverse complement strand
ACCGCGAGCCAGGTTTGCGAGATCGCCGAGGCACCAGGACTGGCGGGCGCGAGCCGGGTCGTGTTGGCGAGCGAGGCAAGCGAGCGCACCCTGCGCCAGATGAATGCCTCGGGCGAACTCGAACGCTTTCGCATCATCCAGTTCGCGACCCACGGCGCGCTGGCCGGTCAGGTCGCCGGCACGTCGGAGCCCGGCCTCATCCTGACGCCGCCGGACGTAATCTCGAGCAGCGACGACGACGGCTTCCTGTCGGCGTCCGAGGTCGCCGACCTCAAACTCAATGCCGACTGGGTTATCCTTTCGGCCTGCAACACGGCCGCCGCTCGAACCGGCAGCGACGAGGCCCTGTCGGGGCTCGCCAGCGCCTTCTTCTACGCCGACGCCCGCGCCCTGCTCGTCTCGCACTGGGAGGTCTATACGACGGCCGCCGTCAAGCTCATCCAGGGAGCGATCGTCCCGCTGCGTGCCAGCCGCCTCGGTGGTGACAACTACGGCCGTGCCGAGGCGGTGCGCCGGGCCATGATCGATGTCATCCGTACTGGCAACGAGGTCCAGCGACATCCTGCATACTGGGCGCCGTTCGTGTTGGTCGGGGAAGGCGGGGCGGGTCGATAGGACTGTGAAAAGGGCGGACACCGACGCCGGCACCCGCCCTCCACATCTCAACGCAGGCGAGCCGCTACTCCGGCTTGCCCGCCGGATCGCGACCGAGCTTGTAGAGGCCCGTCAGCAGCGACTCGAGGCCTCCCTTGTCGCCGGCGTGCAGGTCGATCCGGCCGACCTTCTCGACCAGCCGCTCCAGCGACTCCAGCTCCTTCAGACGCAGCAGGAGGGGGTTGTCCTCCATCAGGCGCGCCGTGTTGAGCAGCGAGCGTGTGGCCGCGGTCTCCTCCTGGCGCCGGATCAGGTTGGCCTTGGCCACCCGCTCCGCCTCCACGACCTTGTTCAGGAGGTCGCGCACGTCGCCGGGCAGGATGACGTCCTTGACGCCGATCTCGCCGATCTCGACGCCGAGGTCTCCCGCGCGGGTCTGCACGAAGGCGCGGACCTCCTTGTCGATCGTATCGCGCGCCGACAGGATGTCGTCGAGCGATCGTGTCGCGACCGCCTCACGGATGGCGAACTGAACGAGCCGGTAGAGCGTGCCCGAAACGTCGGCCGTCGTCAGCGCCGCCTTCTGCGGATCGACGACCTTGTAGAACGCGGTCAGCGTCACGCGGATGCCGATGCGGTCCTTGGTCAGGATCTCCTGGGCCGTCACCTCGATGGGCGTCGGCCGCAGGTCCACCTTCAGCGCCTTGACCTTGCCGGCGACCGACCAGAACGCGTGCTTGCCGGGGCCGAGGCGCTCCTTCAACTCGCCGTCGACGATCAGCAGGCCGGCCTCGTTGGGCTCCACCACCACGCGCGTGATGTAGGGCTCGACGAGCCAGTCGAGCTTGTCGAGGTAGCCCTTCGCTACCCGCAGGTCATCGCTCAGCCGGATGCGCTCGACCACGACGTCGCTCAGGCTCTTCCAGAACGCGCGGGTCGAGCCACGGGTGACGAAGAACGTCGGCCGGCCGTCATAGGTGACGATGGCGACCTCGTCGGGCTCGGTCTGCACGATCTCGAAGTGCTCCTCGGCGACCCGCGGGTGCGTGCGCTCGATCAACAGCGCGCGGTCGGCCTTGATCTCCTCGCGGGCGACCTTGACGATCTCGGCCTTGAGCGCGCCAGTGGGATCGAGCGTGGCAAAGCGGCCTGGGCCAAGGATGCGCTCGAAGCGGCCGTGGCGGGTCAGGAACGCGCGCTCGTCGTCGGCGATGGTGACGGTGAAGTAGCCGAACCAGGTCATGGCTCAATACCTTCGATAAACTTATGCATCACATGCCCGCTGCCTCTGGCCACCCCTGTCGAAGCGGCCACAGCCAAGGGTTGCCGGACGCCGTCCCACGCAGTCCCGACGGGCCCCCGCTTGAGCCGGAAGGCGCAGGCCTTGCACCGCCGTCCGACCCGCCTCCCGGGGGAGAGCGAGGCAAAGTGACGGCTCCGGCCGTTGCCCTCCGGCGGTATCCGCGCGGGGCACAAAGTCGGGACGGCGCTGCCCTTGTCCGCCCCCGCGTCCGGCCGAAGCCTTCCGCGCAAACGAACTCGGGCCGGGCCGACGCCCGGTTTCCCGTGATCTGGCTTGGACCTGAACCAAGTGCGGCGTTACCGCCGCGAAGTGGGATTCGATCCCACGCAGAGCTTTCGCCCGCTGGATTATCAGTCCAGTGCTCGACCACCGAGCGGTTTGGAGAAGCTAAAGGGAGTTGAACCCTCGACCTGCCGGATCAAGTCCGGCCGCTCTACCGCTGAGCTACAGCCTCGACCTCGTTTCAGCGGAACACGGGGAGCCGCAGGGCGGTCCGCGCCAGCCGGGTCTCAGCGAGCCCGGACACATGGCCTTGACGAGGGAGCGCTCGGCTAACGGAGGTTTGCGGCGAAAGTATGAGACGGCCTGTCGCAGAGCCTCCGCCGTCGTAGGTCGCGCCGTCCGGACGTCGCCTTGCGGATAAACCGCTCAAATCTGACGCTGGCGCATTTGGCAAAGTTCGTGCAAGACTGTACTTCATCGGAGGAGGCTTTGAAGGCGCGGAAAGACATGACGTTGCTCATGACCAAGGGGGCCGGTGCACGTGGTCGGGCCGCAACGCTCGGCGGGCGCTTGAGCGATCGGGTCGCTTACGCATCAGGTCAGGTGGCCGCATTCATTCTCGCCCTCGTCGCAGTCCTGGCGCTCATCCGCGACGCCACGCCGTTCCCGACCCCGGCCTACGCGACCGACGACCGGCTGGCAGGCGTTCTGTCGCTCCAGGACTTCGCGAACCACGATCGTTGGGCGCAGAGCGCGATCCCTTCGACACTGAGCGATTTTCCCCCACCCGAGGTCGCGCCTTCGTCAGTTGCCGTCACCGAACCGACGCCTAACGCCGATGCACCCGCGCGCGTGGAAACGCAGGTGACTGCGACGGAACCGCTGGCCACATCCCCACCATCCGCCGAAGTTGCAGCCGCACCCACTGTGATGGCCCCCAAGACCTCCCAAGCCCATCCTCAGCCGCCAGCCGCAAAGCCCGTCGTGCTCGGGACCCGCGCCCCGGAGGCGGCCATCACTTGGGCGCGCTTTATCGCCGAAAGCGATCCTGCCACCCAGCCAAAGGTTGCCGAAGCCAAGCCGTCTGCACCGCCGCGTGGCGATCAGGCATCGGTTGCCCCCGCCGCAGCTGGCACAAGCGAGACTGCGCCCGTCGACTTCGAATCCCTCCTCCTCCAGGATCTCGGCGCCCTGCCATCGACCGAGCCCAAAGCGTCGGAGATCACCACCGCAGCACTCGGCTCGAGCCCGGCTGTCGTTTCAGAGACCAGCCAGATTCCGGCTCGATCGGTGGCTGCAGCATCAAGAACTGTGGATCGTGCCCGCCACCGCCCCCGCGCTGCAACGCCTCCGCGCAGGCTGAAGACAGCGGCCATCGGCAGTGAGACCGAAAGCAGCGATCAGGCTGCGACCAAGCCGGTCAAGAAGCGGGCAATCCGGCCGACCAAGGTCCGCAGCGCGCGCAACGGCCCGTCGTCCCCACAGGTTGCGAGCGCACGGAAGTCCAAGAGCGCACAACCCGGCTTCGGCGCCAAATTCTTCGATATGGACGGGCGATAGTATCGCGTGCGGGCGTTTCACGGACACGGGGTGCGGCCTTTGAGAGGTTTGCACCGTTCTCCAGCCTTGCGCGCGCGTCTGATACCGTCCCGCCGATGTTTCGACACAGGGTCTGTCGGTCGGCGGGACGGTATTGTCTCTTGTTTGCGCCTTCCGACACTCGTTCCGAGAGCCGGCCGGAAGGCGCGGCCTGCCGAGAGGCGTGTCACAACTTCTGCGGGTTGGTATGACGTCTCGCACGACAAACCCGATGCTCCGCCTATGGCCTCGGGACCTTCCCTCGGCCATAGGCGAATGGACCTCCAAACGCCCTCAGAAGCTCAGCCGCCGCGCCCGCACCACCTGCGGCAGCCCGGCGACCTTCGCCAGCACCGCGTCCGTCACCGGAGCGTCTAGTGCCACGACCGCAATCGCATCCCCGCCAGGCGCGGTACGGCCGAGATTGAACGTCGCGATGTTGACGCCAGCCTCCCCCATCAGCATGCCGAAGCTGCCGATGAAGCCGGGCTTGTCCTGATTGCGCACGAACATCATGTGCGGGGCGAGGGCGAAGTCCATGTCGATGTCGCGCACCTGAATGATGCGCGGGCGCCCGTCGGCAAACACCGTACCGGCCAGCGAGCGCTCGTACTCGTCCGTCTTCACCGTCAGCTTGACCGTGCTCTCATAGGCCCCTGCCTCAGTGCACATCATCTCCTCGATGACGATGCCGCGATCCTTGGCGATGACGGCGGCCGAGACCATGTAGATATCCTGCATGGACGCCCGCAACACGCCCGCGATGGCGGCCGCCGACATCGGCTTGCAGTTGAGCTTGGCGACTTCGCCCGAGTAGACGATGCGGATCGCCTTGATCGGCACGTTGGTCAGCTGGCCGGCGAACGAACCGACCTGCTCGGCGAGCTTCACCCACGGCGTCAGGCGCGGCGCCTCTTCCGCCGAAATCGACGGGAAGTTAATGGCGTTGGTGATGGCGCCTTTAAGCAGGTAGTCCGCCATTTGCTCGGCGACCTGGAGAGCGACATTCTCCTGCGCCTCGTCGGTGGAGGCCCCCAGATGCGGCGTCGCGATCACGTTTTCCAGGCCGAACAGCTCATGCGTCTTCGCCGGCTCGGTTTCGAACACGTCGAGAGCCGCACCCGCGACGTGGCCCGACTTTAGGGCCGCCGCCAGCGCTGCCTCGTCGATCAGCCCACCGCGCGCGCAGTTGATGATCCGCACGCCCTTTTTCGTCTTGGCGAGGTTCTCCGCCGACAGGATGTTCTTGGTCTGCGGCGTCATCGGCGTATGCAGCGTAATGAAATCGGCGCGCGCCAGCAGGTCGGGCAGGTCCACCTTCTCGACGCCGATTTCCATGGCCCGCTCCGGCGACAGGAACGGATCGTACGCGATCACCCGCATCTTGAGGCCGCGGGCGCGGTCGGCGACGATCTGGCCGATATTGCCGCAGCCGATGACGCCGAGCGTCTTGTTGAACAACTCCACGCCCATGAAGCGGGACTTCTCCCACTTGCCGGCGTGCGTGGACGCATTCGCCTCCGGGATCTGGCGGGCCAGAGCCATCATCATCGCAATCGCGTGCTCGGCCGTCGTGATCGAATTGCCGAACGGCGTGTTCATGACGATCACGCCCTTGGCGGTCGCAGCCTTGATGTCGACGTTGTCGACGCCGATGCCGGCGCGGCCGACGACCTTCAGGCGCGTTGCCGCCGCCAACACCTTGTCGGTTACCTTGGTGGCCGAGCGGATGGCGAGCCCGTCGAAGTCGCCGATGATGGCGGCGAGCCGATCCTTGTCCTTGCCGAGTTTCGGCTCGAACGTGACGTCGATGCCGCGATCCCGGAAGATCTGCACGGCGGTTTCAGAGAGCTCGTCGGAGATGAGGACTTTGGGAGCGGTCATGGGATGGGTCTCCTCGTTGAGGTTTTGAGGTCCGCCGCTCGGCTCATGCCCCCTCACCCCAACCCTCTCCCCCGAGGGGAGAGGGGGCTAGTCGGTGCTGGTGGCGAGGCAGGGGACAACAGGTTCGGTTTCTTCCAATCCCCCGTCAGGAAGCGGCTAGAAACTCGTTCCGCGTCCCACGAGCGGGCGCTTCTTGTGCATTTCGAGAGCCGTTGTCATCCCCTCTCCCCTTGGGGGAGAGGGACAGGGTGAGGGGGCGGGCGATGGCTGAGGGGACCGGCTCAAGAACCAGCCGTCGCTACGCCGCATTAGCGTGCTTGGCCTTCAGGGTCGCAAACGCCCAGTCGAGCCAGGGCAGCAGCGCCTCGACGTCCGAGCGCTCGACGGTCGAGCCGGTCCATATCCGCAGGCCCGGCGGGGCGTCGCGGTAGGAGCCGATGTCCCTGGCCACGCCTTCCTTGTCGAGGAGAGTCACGATGGCCTTGGCGAACTGGGCCTGTCCGGCCGCGTCGAGCGCCAGCACGTCCGGATCGACGATCCTGAGACAGACCGACGTGTTGCTTTCGGTGGCCACATCGACGGCGAGGTTGGCGATCCACGGCGTGGCGGCGACCCACGTCAGCAGCGTCTCGGCGTTGGCATCGGCCCGCGCGATCAGCCCCTCGTTGCCGCCGACGCTCTCGGCCCAGGCGAGCGCATCGAGATAATCCTCCACGCACAGCATGGACGGCGTGTTGATGGTCTCGCCCTCGAAGATGCCGAGGTTGAGCTTACCGCTCTTGGTCAGCCGGAACAGCTTGGGCAGCGGCCACGGCGGCGTGTAGGTCTCGAGCCGCTCGATCGCGCGCGGCGATAGGATCAGAATGCCGTGCGCCGCCTCTCCCCCCAGCACCTTCTGCCAGGAGAACGTGAGGCAATCGACCTTGGCCCAGTCGATCGCCTGCGCGAAGGCCGCCGAGGTGGCATCGAACAGGGTGAGGCCGGCGCGGTCGTCGGGGATCCAGTTGTAATCGGGCAGCCGCACGCCCGAGGTGGTGCCGTTGGCCGTCAGCACGACATCCCGGGTGAAGTCGACCGCCTCGAGGTCCGGCAGGTGGCCGAAGTCGGCGACCATGGTGCGCAGGTCGGCGAGCTTCAGTTGCTTGACCGCATCGACGACCCACTCCTTGCCGAAGCTCTCCCACGCCAGCACATCGACGCCGCGAGCGCCGAGCAGGCTCCACATGGCGGCCTCGAACGCGCCGGTGTCGGAGCCGGGCATGATCGCGCACACATAGCCCTGCGGCACGCCGAGGATCTGCTTGGTCTTGTCGATGGCGAGCTTGAGCCGGGCCTTGCCCTCTTTCGCGCGATGCGAGCGGCCAAGAAGGGCTTGGCCTAGTGCTTCGGGGGACCAGCCGGGGCGCTTGGCGCAGGGGCCGGACGAGAAATGCGGGTTCGCCGGCCGCACAGCCGGGCGCGCAACGTCAGTCATGTGGCTATCCTTCCAGATAGAAGCCTCCCGTTGGGGGGAGGTGGCCCACTGACGTGTCTAGAGATTTACCATGCCCGGTGCAACCGGGACAAAGGTCGGGGCGGTTGGACCACACCCCAACCGCGCCTTCCGGCCGGCTCTCGGAACGAGAGCAGGACAGGCGCAAACAAAAAAACGGACGGCGGCGCTTGTCAGCACCGCCGCCCGTCGCAGCAAAGGCCCGTCCGCATATGCCCTGCTGGTGTCAGATCACATCCGCGCTCAGTTCACGTTGAAGCGCAGGCCGGCACGCAGTTCGTGCTCGTAGATGTCGCCGATGGTGACGCCCGTGGCGCCGCCGAAGGTCGTGCCGGTGACCTGGAAGCCCGCATCCGTGCCACCGAGGTAGAGGAAGCGATAGTTCATGTCGAGCAGGATCGCCTCGGAGAACTGATACGAGAAGCCGGCCATGGCCGCAGCCGCGAACGTGACGGAGTGCGTCTTGTCCTGGACGTTGACGGCGTCGGTCTGGACCTCGCTGTCAGGATCGCAACCATTCGTCGTGTCGCAGTTCTGGCGCCACTGGTCGGTCCAGTGGTTGCGCTTCAGCTCGGTCCAGCCGAAGCCGAGACCGGCGCCAAGATAGGGGACGAGCGTCTGCTGAGGATCACGCTTGAAATCGTAGTAGCCGTTGAACAGGAACAGGCCGCCCTGAACGGTCGTCTCGTCGCGAACCGCACCGTAGACCCGTTCGAACTCGTTGGCATTGTTAGTGACGGTATCGTACTGATAGGTGCCGTCGAACTTGACCTTGCCCTGCGACCGCGTCTCGGCAGTGAAGTCCGTGCGGAACTGATCGTTCCAATAGTAGCCGACGCCGACGCCCAGCGTGACGAACGTCTCGAAGTCGTTGTTGAACCAGGTCGGCTCCATACCGAAGGTCCCGTCCTCGCTGTCGTAGCCGTAGACGAGGCCACGCTCGGAGCTGTCGGGATCATCGCCGACGCCGATGCCGGCATCCGCGCGGAAATACCATTCACCCCTGTCGACGGGAATGGGGGCAGGAGCAGGGACGGGCACGGCGGACCCGTAGTCCTTCATGCCGCCCGTCGGCCAGTCGCCACCGGCGCTCGCAGGTGTGGATGCCCCGGCGAGCAGGGCCAGACCGAGCATCAAGCTCGCGTGAGACAGTTTCATGGCTTCGATCTCTCTTCCAGAAGGGCGGGCCGCTCGAGGGGCTGTCGCGCCGGGGAGGTCACGCGGGTGCTAACGGGATCGCAGACGATGGGCGCAAACCCACGCCCACGACCCCTAAACGCAATGTCAGAACAGGTCGTAGCGCAGGCCGAACTTGACCTCGTGCGCATGGATGTGCTCGACGGACGGATCGCGCGAGGTCTGCGGACCATTGGGCCCACCCGTGACGGTCAGCGGACCCGTCGTCGCATCGCCGAGGTAGAGGAAGCGGTAGCCCGCATCGAGGTGCAGGCGGTCGAGCAGAGCCAGCGAGACGCCGGCCATGAAGGCACCGGCCGCGCCGTCCTTCGTGGCGCCCGCAATGGTGCCACTGGAATCGGGGTGGTTGAGCTCGACGGTGCCGTCCTTGGTCTCGTTGCGCACCCAGCCGATACCGGCGCCGACGTAGGGCGTGAAGCGGCTGCGCGGGTCGAAATCATAATAGAGGTTGAACATCACGAGCGTGCTCTCGATGTCGAAGCGGCGCACGCCGTCGATGCCCGTCTGCGTATTGAGCAGCGCACCCTGCGCCTCGGCATCGAAGCGGCGCTCGACCGTGATGTCGCCGCGCCACGACGGCGTGAAGTACATGCCGGCGCCACCGCCGAATACCCAGGTTCCGTCAATCTCCTCGCTGAAGAGATCATAGATGCCGTCCTCGACCATCTCCGGCTTGTCGAATTCGCCGTAGCCGCCGTCGATGCGCAGGTACACGCGCGGCTCGGACCGTGCCGCCGGCATCGGCGCATAGTCGTCCTTGATGCTGCCGTAGAGATCGGCGGCGTTGGCCGGGCCGGCGGGAATTGCAACGATGGCGGTGGTTGCGGCAGTCGCGGCAACGAGAGCGCACAGCGCGAGCGCGCCGTTGAGCTTGATCATGAGTATCCCCTCATCTGATCTCCCGGCTGACGGCCGGGGCACAACGCGCGACTATTCAGAGCTGTCAGAGGGACTATCGCGCAGAAGATTTAAGGAGGGCTTAAGGGCCGTGCTGAAGTGGGGCATTCCGCTAAAACCGAGCGAGGCGAGCGCCTCGAAACCGCACGACGGCCGACCTCGCTCGAACGGAAATTCTGTTGAGCGCACAGCGTCCGATCTTGGCAGTTGCTTCGTCGCGCCCTTGATCCTACTCACACAGCATATTCGCCATACCGACCAGCCCCGACCCGATGGGCCTGCCGGTTTTGATCTGCTGATGGCGCGAGTCGCGGGGTGCGTAGGGCACACGACGTCGGCGCGTTCGAGTTCGAGGCTCCCACAACCATGGCAACGACAACGCTGAACAGCGACCCGCGCTTCGGCGAGCAGTTGCAGGCCAACTCCATCACCCTGCCCGCGACGGCCTTCACCTTCGAGATCGACTTCGCCTTGCCGGCTGATTGGCAGCTCAAGAGTGAAGGCGTGCCGCTCGTGCAATATGGCACCGGCAGCCATTCCTCCTCCGGCTTCGCCATCAGCACTTGGTCGGACAATTTCGACGTCTATATCGCCGGCCGCCGGTTCGATACCACGATCGCGGTGAGCGACTTCATCGGCACATCCCACCGCATCTCGATCACTTGGGACAAGGCGACGGGGACGGCCAAATCCTACCTCGACGGCGTCCTCGTGGATACTGCGACCGTCGCGCAAAACCGGACGATCAGCCCCAACCAGCCGCTGACCATCGGCGGTGGCGGCGGCAGCGAGCCGAACCCGATCCTGTCCTTGGACGATGTGCGCGTCTTCGACCACGTCCGCAGTGCCTCCGACATCGCGAGCTTCCATGACGCGGCGCTCCCCGGCGGTCAAACCGGGCTTGCCGGCTATTGGCAGGCGGACGGAACCGGGCTGCCAAGCGCCATCGGCGGTGCCCCGCTGAGCCTGGAGCAAGAGCCGATCACCATCGCCAATCTGGGAGCGCTGACCATCGGCGTGCCGGCGAGCGGGGAAATCGCGACGGCCGCGACGCACGACTGGTACACGGTCGCGCTGGAGGCGGGGAAGACCTACACCTTCGCCCTCGTCGGCACTGGATCGGCCCTCCTGGACGACCCCTACCTCGAGCTGCACTCAGCCGGCGGAACGACGCGGCTCGCCCGGGCCGACGACGGCGCCCCCGGCAGCAACTCGTGGTTCACGTTCACTCCGGAGGCATCGGGCACCTACATACTCGATGCCCATGCCGGCCCGACGGATACGGGCACCTACGGCATCTCGGTCGCCGAAGGCTCGAGCGCGGTCTACGACGACGCCATGGGCGCCGGCATCATCCAGGGCGGATCGTGGAGCAATGAGCGCGGCGCCGACGCCACCGTCACGTTCGGGTTCCAGATCACCGATCCCGGCGAGCGGGAGAATTTCGAGCCGTTCAACGCCGTCATGCAGACGGCAACTCGCGAGATCCTGCAACTCTACGCCGATATCGCCAACATCACGTTCGTCGATGCCAATCCCGATGGCCTCACCGACGCCGCGCAGATGCTGTTCTCGGTCTACGACGAGGCGGATGGCTCGGGCGGGCACTCGCATGGCGCGGGCAACGGCGACATCCACCTCAACTACGGCAACCGGGATGAGGCGCCGGCCGGCAGCTATGTCTGGTACACGCTGCTGCACGAGATCGGCCATTCCATGGGCTTCTCGCATCCGGCCATCTACAGCACCATCGAAACGGCTCAATTCACGACGGATTCGGTGCAGTACTCCGTCCTCAGCTATCACGGAGCGGGGGATACGGGAGGTGATTTCGGCGCTACCGGCTCTGCCGACACGCCAATGCTGCTCGACATCCTGGCTATGCATGAGACCTACGGTTCCAACATGACGACGCGGACCGGGGACACCGTCTACGGCTTCAACGCGACCGCCGACAACCGCCTCTACGATTTCGCCCAGAACACCGATCCGGGCCTCGCCATCTGGGACGCTGGCGGCACCGACACGCTCGATGTCTCCGGCTACAGCCAGAACCAGACCATCACCCTCCTCGCCGGTGAGTTCTCCAGCGTCGGCGGGCTGACGAACAACGTCGCCATCGCATTCGGTGCCACGATCGAGAACGCCGTCGGCGGCATCGGCGACGACGAGGTCTGGGGCAATGCGGCTGCCAACGTGCTGACCGGCGGGCTTGGCGCCGATACGCTTCGCGGCGATGACGGCGACGACCGGCTCGTGGGCGATGGCGTTATCGATAGCGTCCACCGCACCGAGATCAACGGCCTGGTGATGAACGCCGCAGGCGGGCAGTCCGAGAGGCTACGGGCCACATCGGTGCCGGATCTGCCGACCACGGCGCTGACCGTCGAGATGGTGCTGCAGTTCGACGCTGCACCGAGCTACCAGTGGTTCTTCTCGTTCCCCGGCATCAGCTATCTGCTCGATCCCACGAATCAGGGCGCTCCTGGCCTTTGGATCCAGCTCAACGGCGACTGGGCGTATTCCGAGATCACGCTCGCCGACCTCGGGGACGGTGATCCGCATCGCGTCTCCTTCACCTGGGACAGCGCGACGGGGGCCTTTGCCCATTACCTCGACGGCGCGCTCATCAAGTCCGGCACCGGCTTCAAGCAGGGCGCGACACTTGCCGGCACGGGCACCATAGAGATCGATCCCAGTGCAGGCGCCATCGGCGATATCCGCATCTTCAACGTGGTCCGCACGGCCGACGAGATTGCCGACAACGTCTACGGGGAGTTTGCCAACCCGACGGGCGAACCTGGGCTCGTGGCCAATTGGCAAGTCGGAGGCGACGGCACGGTGAGCGATGCGACGGGAAGCATTGCGCTGACCAGCACGGTGACCACGCCGCAGGTTGCCGACCTCACCTACGAATATTCCCACGACGACACCCTTATCGGCGGGCTCGGCAACGACACCCTCGACGGCGGCCTCGGTGGTGACACCATGGAAGGCGGCGCCGGCAACGACGTGTACACCGTCGACAGCGTCAGCGACGTCGTGCGCGAGGTGTTCGGCGAGGGCCTCGACACGGTCAATTCATCCGTCTCGATCACGCTCGGTGTCGGCGTCGAAAACCTCAATCTGATGGCCGGAGCCGGGGCCGGGACTGGCAACGCACTCGCCAATCACATCGTCGGCAACACGGTCGCCAACACCCTTTACGGCCTCGACGGCAACGACGTGTTGTACGGCGGCCTCGGCAACGACGGGCTCTTTGGTGGCAACCACAACGACAGCCTGTTGGGCGAGGACGGGAAGGACGTGCTGTACGGCGGTGCCGGCAATGACCGCTTGGATGGCGGGCGCCACAACGATTCGCTGCGGGCTGAAACTGGAAACGACTTCCTTACCGGCAGCGCTGGTCGCGACATCCTCTACGGCGGCAAGGGCATCGACGACTTCATCTATCGATCGCTGGCCGACAGCGGCAAGACGGCAGCGGCTCGCGACGTGATCCGGGACTTTTCCGCCCATAACAGCGAGGATATCAACCTCGCCCTGATCGACGCCAACACGCGCGCCGCCGGCAACCAGCGCTTCAAGTTCATCGGCACCCAGGCGTTCGACGGCGATGGCGCGGCCTCTGCGGGCGCATTGAGCTACAGCCATATCGGCGCCAAACGGCTCCTCGTGCAGGGCGACGTCAACGGCGACGGCAGGGCCGACTTCAGCATCGAAGTCGACGGCGTCACCAGTCTTCAGGCGGCTGATTTCATCCTATGAGGATCGGGTCCCCCGCGACTCCGGCCGGCTGAACCCTCACCCTGGCGCTTTGCCCGTGACGTACGGGGAGAGGGGACGCATACGGCTTCAGGTCGGCTCACAGTCAGAGGAGCCGCACCGGGCGCAGGTCACAGTGTCACTGTCTCGCCGGGCTTGGGGACGATCACCCGCTGCTTGCCCATCAGCTCCACGAAGCGGTCCGCGGTCGCGTCGAGCAACCCGAACGTGCCGTAGTGGCAGGGGAACACCGCATCGAAGGCGAAGAACCGCTGGCAGGCCATCGCCGCCGTCCGCGCGCACATCGTGAAGCGGTCGCCGATCGGCACGAAGCCGATCCTGGGCGCATAAATCTCGCTGATCAGCGCCATGTCGGAGAAGATGTCCGTATCGCCCATGTGCAATACGACCGGCCCCTGCTTCGGGCTGACCACGATGCCGTTGGCCGAGCCGAGCGGAAAGCCGACGTCCATCTCCACGAGCCCGGCGGAGTGGTCGGCGCGCACGAGGCTGACCGCGAAATCGCCCTGCTCAGTCGTGCCGCCCGTATTCATCGGGTCCATGGCCGTCACGCCCTGCTTGGCAAGCCACATCAGCAGGTCGTAGTTGGTCACGACCTTGGCGCCTGTGGCCTTGGTAATCGCCACAGTGTCGCCCACATGGTCGCCGTGGCCGTGCGTGACGAGCACGTGCGTCGCCCCGTCCCAGGCCGCCTCCTTGGCCAGGCCGGTCGCCTCGAACGTCGGGTTACCGGA
The DNA here is from genome assembly GCA_041738055.1 of Filomicrobium sp. Classification (GTDB taxonomy): domain Bacteria; phylum Pseudomonadota; class Alphaproteobacteria; order Rhizobiales; family Hyphomicrobiaceae; genus Filomicrobium. Next base: position 1,046 of record JBGSQO010000257.1, on the reverse strand, counting down.
GAGGAACGGGTCCATCAGAATAACGCTGCTGCCCGTTTCGATCCGGAAGCAGGAATGGCCGAGCCAGGTGATCTTCATCGCAGGGTACCTCGCTGATCGTCGTGCCGATTTGACGCGCGGAAACGGTCGGGCGGGAGTATACGCAGGCATGACCCGCCCACAACCCGATGAGACCCACTCCATGTCCGAAACGTCCGAGCCCGTCGCCGCCACCGGCTGCACGCTCGAGGACGTCGCAGCTTTTCACGCGCTCATCCCGGGCGGCGCGCGGCTCATCGGCGTCGACCCCGGCACCAAGACATTGGGCCTTGCGCTGTCCGACGTGACGCTAACCATCGCTTCATCGCTGGAGACCATCCGTAAGACCAAGTTTTCCACCGATGCGGCGCGGCTCTTGGAGCTTGCCAGCACGCTCGGCGTCGGCGGCCTCGTCATCGGCCTCCCGGTCAACCTCGACGGCAGCTCGGGGCCGCGGGTGCAGTCGGTCCGCGCGCTCGCCCGCAATCTCAACCGCCTGTCGCCGCTACCGATCCTGCTGTGGGACGAGCGGCTGTCGACGGTCGCGGCCGAGCGCATGCTGATCGACGCCGACCAGTCGAGAAAGCGCCGCGCCGAGGTCATCGACAAGGTCGCCGCCACCATCATCCTCCAGGGCGCGCTCGACCGTATGCGCAATCTTTGACCACCCCGCGCCGTTACCGTCCGATTGCCGGTTTCGAGAAGATGCTCTTCCGGCAGGGCCACAGTTTGCCCGCCTGGGGTCGAACCACCGCCCCAATGCTCTGCGATACGATTGCGGTGGCTAAAGCCGCGCGGCGTGTCCGTTCCGGATGAGCTCGCGCTTCTGATGGGAGTGGCGTCGATGCCCCCGCGCACCTCGAACCTGAAGCAGACCGAGCCCAAGCGCACCTCGCGCCGGCTCTTAGTGGCCACCAGCCTCGACGAGGCCCTGGTCTGCCGCTTCGATCCTCGTGTTCGCCGCGAGTTGCGCCGTCTCGTGCGCCTGTCGCCGCGGTATGCCGACCTCGCCCGCACCTTTCCGGCGC
>JBGSQO010000244.1:0-7420 GCA_041738055.1 Filomicrobium sp. | reverse complement strand
CTGCGCCGATGCGACACCGGGGGCCAGGGCTGCGAGCAGCAGTGTCGCGAGCCCGAGGATCACGCCACCCGCGCCGAGCGCTGCACGCGGCCCCGCGGTTTCACGGGTCACGGCCACACGAGCTTCGAGATGGATTTGCTTTCCCAGGGTCATTCTTCGTTTCTCCTTCCGGGCGACGGGGCGCGGCTTTCAGATCCGTGCTCTCGAGTTTGGGCGATCCTACGCGAAATCGGCGCGTTGAGCACGGACCACGGCAGATATGGGGGGCCAGCGCGACTATTCCCATTCGAGTTCGGCGAATGCCGCCGAGACGTTGCGCGGATGAAACTCGTCGAACAGCTCCCAATTCGCTCTCTCGCCCTCCGCCGCGGTGCGCATCGTCTCGCTCATGCTGCGGCCCTTCCGGATTGCGGCGCGCACTTCGGTCGCGATCGCCTCGAGATATTGCAGCATGGGCTTCGCCGCCGCGGGCCACGGCATGGATACCGGTCCATGACCGGGCACGATCCGCTCGGCGGGAACAGCACTCATTTCCTCGAGCAACGCGATCCAGCCGCGGATCGATCCGTCGATCGCCGGCACGTGCCCGGCGAAGATCAGATCGCCCATGAATACCGTTCCCGTCGCTTCGTCGCGCACGGTGAGGTCGTTGTCGGTATGGGCCGTGCGCCGTGCCACGAGTTCGAGCACGCGCCCGCCAAGATCGAGGCGCATCGATCCATCCACGGCGATGTCCGGCAGCACGATTTCGGTCCCGGCGAAGGCCTCGTCGCCGGCGGCCGTCTTGTTCGCCGCGATATAGCGCTCGGCTCGCGCGGAGAGCGCGGCGGCGAGTTTATGGTGGCCGACGAAGTGAGTTTCGTTTCCCCGAAACGCGGCATTTCCTAGAACGTGATCGGGGTGCATGTGGGTGTTGACGACATAGCGTACCGGCAGCGCGGTTATGCTTTCTATTGTTTTTCTCAATTCTCTGCCGAATGCCGCCGTTCCGCCCGTATCGATGACGGCAACGCTTTCGCCGCCCACGACGAATCCGCAATTCGCGATGTCACCGCGATTGGCGGCTGTGTAGGCGGGGGCGTGCTCACCTTGGTGCACGAAGACGCCAGCGGCTACCTCGACCACTGGCGCGGCCGCTGACCGGCCTGCGACCCGATCGAAAAACCCTAGCGAAACCATGCCGCTGTAGCCGAGCCCGGCAATCACCAGCCGCCGGTTCGGGCCACGGCTGCCGCTCGGTTGCTTCCTAGCCTGATCCACTTCGATGCCTGCCGATCTACATTTGAACGCTGTCACATTGTCTGATGACGCGAGGCCGCTTGCCAATCAAACCCTTGCGAGCCGCGCAAAGCGATGACACGGCAATCAGACGTGCGTCGCACAATTTAATGCTGCGCCGCAACAAAACCCATAAAATCGCGGACATAATGGGTCAGTTTAGTTGTCTCATCTTGTTCTGAGGGGCATCTCGCGGTGGTGCTATCGAAAACGCATTCGACCTTTGTCTTGCAACGCTTGGGAAAAAATGCCTAGATGCCGTCCGGTAGCTGCGACTTCAGGCCCCACCGTGACGAACTGTCCGGGGTCGTTTCGTAGGTCCTACGGAGCATAAGCAACAGGACGTTCCCCAAGTCCGCTCCTAGGCCCGTGACACGCTGACGACAGCTGCCGCTTGCAAGCGTGGCAAGAACCTTAAGGAGGAAGCGCAATGCGCAAGAGTGCACTAACAGGTGCATTGCTGGCGACGACGTTCATCGCTTCGCCGGTCCTGGCGAACGAAGGCGTATCGAAGCTGGTAAGTGACCCCAACAACTGGGTCCTGCAGACGGGTGACTATTTCAACCAGCGCTATTCGAAGCTGGATCAGATCAACAAGAGCAACGTCAAGGACCTGAAGGTCGCGTGGACCTTCTCGACGGGCGTTCTTCGCGGTCACGAGGGTTCGCCCATCGTGGTCGGCGACACGATGTGGGTGCACACCCCGTTCCCGAACATCGTCTACGCTCTCGACCTGAACAACGAAGGCCGGATCATCTGGAAGTACGAGCCGAAGCAGGATCCGTCCGTCATTCCGGTGATGTGCTGCGATACCGTGAACCGCGGTCTCGCCTACGCTGACGGCAAGGTCTTCCTCCACCAGGCCGACACGACGGTCGTCGCGCTCGACGCGAAGACCGGCAAGGAAGTCTGGAAGGCCGTCAACGGCGACCCGAAGAAGGGCGAGACCAACACCGCGACCGTTCTCCCGGTCAAGGACAAGGTCATCGTCGGCATTTCGGGCGGCGAGTTCGGCGTGCAGTGCCACGTCACCGCGTATGACATGAACACCGGCAAGCAGGTTTGGCGCGCTTACTCGGTCGGCCCGGATGATCAAATCAAGTTTGATCCCGAGAAGACCATGTCGCTCGGCAAGCCGGTCGGCAAGGACAGCTCGCTGAAGACTTGGCAGGGCGATCAGTGGAAGATCGGTGGCGGCTGCACCTGGGGCTGGTATTCGTACGACCCCGAGGTCAACCTGATGTACTACGGGTCGGGCAATCCCTCGACCTGGAACCCCAGCCAGCGTCCGGGCGACAACAAGTGGTCCATGACGCTGTTCGGGCGTGACGTCGACACCGGTGTGGCCAAGTGGGCCTACCAGATGACGCCGTTCGACGAGTGGGACTACGACGGCATCAACGAGGTGATCCTCGCCGACATCGATGTGAAGGGCAAGAAGCGCAAAGTCGCCGTGCACTTCGATCGTAACGGTCTCGGCTACACCCTCGACCGTCACACCGGTGAGCTTCTCGTCGCCGAGAAGTATGACCCGGCCGTGAACTGGACGACGGGCGTCGAGATGGATGCCTCGAAGCCGAACTACGGCCGTCCGTATGTCGTCGACAAGTACTCGACGGCGAAGGCTGGCGCGGACGTGAACACGAAGGGCATCTGCCCTGCGGCCCTCGGCACGAAGGATCAGCAGCCCGCTACCTTCTCTCCGAAGACCGGCATGTTCTACGTGCCGACCAACCACGTCTGCATGGACTACGAGCCCTTCAAGGTTTCGTACACGGCTGGTCAGCCCTACGTCGGCGCCACGCTGTCCATGTATCCGGCTCCGAACAGCCATGGCGGAATGGGCAATTTCATTGCCTGGGACGCTGGCGCTGGCAAGATCGTCTGGTCGAAGCCTGAGCCGTTCTCCGTCTGGTCCGGCGCTCTTGCGACCGCTGGCGACGTCGTCTTCTACGGTACCCTCGAGGGCTACCTGAAGGCAGTCGATCCCAAGGACGGCAAGGAGCTGTACAAGTTCAAGACCCCGTCGGGCATCATCGGCAACGTCATGACCTACTCTCACAAGGGTAAGCAGTACGTCGCCATCCTGTCGGGCATCGGTGGTTGGGCCGGCATCGGTCTCGCCGCTGGTCTCACCAACCCCAACGACGGTCTCGGCGCCGTCGGCGGCTACGCGGGCCTCAAGAACTACACCGCTCTCGGTGGCGTCCTGACGGTCTTCTCGCTTCCATAACAAGAAAATAATCTGCAACTCTTCCGGCGCGGGCCAACTCGACCCGCGCCGGTTTCGATTCAAGTAGAGGCCGATCGCGGGTTGGAAAGTCCATCTGCGCCCGGCCCCGGGGAGGTTCTCGTCCCCGCACCGGCAGGCTAGCGTCGATCACTGCAAGTTGATCTCGCGCACCGCGAACCGGTCAACCAAATCGGCGCCAATGGCGTAGTTAGAGATGGTCGACTGTCCGCTGCTTGTCAGCCGCCGCCGCGTCATCCCCTGAGCGAGAGAGCCGGTTCCACCGGACAGGGATCGCAGTGGTCGTGCGGTTCGAGTGCGGCGACCGACGAAGTGGCCTCGATGGACCGGCCGGTCATCCAGGTGGCGTTCGTAGAACGCCCGGACGGAACCTACCGGCACGAGTGACGGAAAGACCGTGTCCGCGGGCGCTCGCACCCGGCGGACCAATGAAAACAACTCGAACGACGAGAAGAGGAAGCGCGTGACGAAGTCCCACAATCTGGCCCGCCGCACAGTCCTGGGTATCGCTGCAGCGATCGCCGGTCTTGGCGTCGTGGCGTCGACGCCGGTTCTGGCCGTTGGCCCTGAGATGGTCACCCTCGAGGATGGCTCCAAGACCCAGAAGGGTGCGAAGGAGAAGGACGGAAAGTGGGTGACGCCGGACGGCGATCCATCTTATCGCGTCAAGAAGGACGGCAATCTCGACTGGTACACTTATTCCGGTTTTCGCCGCTACCACTCCGAGTGCCACGTCTGCCACGGTCCCGAGGGTGAGGGCTCGACCTATGCACCGGCTCTGGTCGATTCGCTGAAGACGATGAGCTACTCGGATTTCATCGGCGTCGTCGCATCGGGCCGCATTCGTCACCTGCCGGGCGGCCAGGAGAGCGTGATGCCGGCGCTCGGCGATAACAAGAACGTCATGTGCTACATCGACGACATTTTCTCCTATCTCAAAGCCCGCTCCGACGGCGCGCTCGGACGTGGCCGCCCTGTTGGCCGCGATGAGAAGCCGGACGCCGCCAAGGAGTACGACAAGGCGTGTTTCGGTGGCTAGCCGTAGAGCCTTCCCAGCAGGAGCGTTCAGCGTCGCGATCGCCGCGCTGCTGAGCCTCGTCGCGCCTCAAAACGCCAACGCCGTCGAGGGGCAGAAGGCCGATCTCGTCAACCGCCGCGTGCTGCGCGTCTGCTCGGATCCTGCGAATCTTCCCTTCTCCAATCAGAAGGGAGATGGCTTCGAGAACCGCATCGCCGAGATCGTCGCCGACGAGCTCAAGATCCCGGTCGAGTACACGTGGTTCCCGCAGGCGACTGGGTTCATCCGGCGCACGCTATTTGCGAAGGCGTGCGACGTGGTGATCGGCTTCGCGCAGGGCGACGAGTTCGTGCTCAACACGAACCACTACTACCGGTCGACCTACGCGCTCCTCTATCGCAAGGGCAAGGGGCTCGACGGCGTGGACAGCCTCGCCGACGAGCGTCTCAAGGGCCGCCGCATCGGCATCATTGCCGGCACGCCGCCCGGTGACGTGATGACGACTCTGGGTCTGATGGCCACCGCTCGGCCTTACCCGTTGACCGTCGACCGCCGCTACGAATCGCCGGCGGAGCGGATGATCGAGGACATCCGCAGCGGCGAGATCGACGCGGGCGTGCTCTGGGGTCCCATTGCAGGCTATTTCGCCAAGCGCGGCGGAGAACCGCTCGTGGTGGCGCCTCTGGTGAAGGAGTCGACCGGACCGCGCATGACCTATCGGATCACGATGGGTGTGCGCCAGGGCGACGACGTCTGGAAGCGGCAGTTGAACGACGTCATTGCCAAGCGTCAGGGCGACATCGACAAGGTGCTGCTCGACTATGGCGTGCCTCTCCTGGACGAGAACAATCAGCTGATCACCGCTCCGCGAAAGTGATGGTCAGAGGGCAAGGCGACCATTGCGGTCGCCTCGCCGGTGGCGGCATTGGCATGGAGCCGCGCGGGGAGGCACGACGTGACCCAAGGTAAGCGTCCCGGCTCCTGGCAACGCGCCCTCGCGGCGGTTGCGATAGGCTTCGCCCTAACGGCTTCACTCGTCCGGCTGGCCGGTGCCGCGGACGGCGGAGCGTCACTCCACGCCATCGAGCCGGTCAAAGTCGAGGAGCCTGCCGACTACCGCGTCGACCACTACAACTCACCGGTTCCGGCGACGCTTGCGGGCGCCCGCGTCATCGACGCGGCAACGGCCATGGAAGAGCACGGGAAGCGCTCCTCGATCCTCATCGACGTCTACCCGCGCGCACCCAAGCCCGCCGGTCTGCCGGCCGGCACCGTCTGGCGCAGCGCCAAGCATCTCAGCATCGCCGGGTCGTACTGGTTGCCGAACGTCGGCTACGGCAAGCTCGCGCCTGAGCCCGAGGCCTACTTCCGCGCCGGCCTGGAGCGGCTGACGGGTGGCGAAAAGTCGAAGTCGCTGGTGTTCTTCTGCCTCGCGGACTGCTGGATGAGCTGGAACGCCGCCAAGCGCGCGGTCGAATGGGGCTACACCAACGTCGCCTGGTTTCCGCAGGGCACCGATGGCTGGCGCGACAACGGCGGAGAGCTGGTCAGCGTGGAGCCTGAAAGCTTCGAAACCGCGCATGCGCCGGTCCGGTAACCCGCCGGAGTAGACGGCCTCTCTACCCCGGTTGCCGGAGCCGGAACGTCGCCGCCCAGCGCTCTCCACACCTGTCAGTGACGGCTGATGAACACCGCGCGGTAGGCGCCGTCGTCATCGACCTCGAACATCTCGCGAATCTTGGGGTGGCGAAGCGGCTTGCCCGAACGGTCCGGAAGCAGGTTCTGCTCCGAGACGTAGGCGACGTACTCTGTCTCCGCGTTCTCGGCGAGCAGGTGGTAGAACGGCTGGTCCTTCGACGGGCGGATCTCCTCGGGGATCGAGAGCCACCACTCCTCGGTATTCGCGAACACGGGATCGATGTCGTACACCACACCGCGAAACGGATAGAACCTGTGCCGGACGACGTCACCGACCGAAAACCGCGCCCGGCGTGCAGACTTCGCGGCCGCCGCAGCCGCCTTCCTGACACGGCTCACCGTCTTCGGCTTCTCCGCCGGCTTCGGTTTCGCCTTGGTTTTCGCGCTAGTTTGCGGCTTGGCCTTCGATTTGGGCTCGGTGGGAACGTCGGCCATTACCGTCGGGAGGGCAATTGCCTCGCCCCCGCTCGCCGTCTTGGCACCAGCCGCCCGTCGCGGAGCACGCTTGGCGGCGGGCCGCGGCTTCGTTTTGGCCTTTTGATCGGTCATGGTCCACCCCGCCCTATTACGCCGGCAGTCTAACACGAAATGCGGCGGCTTCGGCGGGTCGGCCGCCCGCCCGAAGCAGGTCCGAAACCGCGCTCCGGAGCGCCACGCGGCCCGCTGAGCCATGCAGACTTGCCCGCAGGCCGCCCCGAGCCGGCTCTTTAAAGCCCGTAGGCCGTGGCCATCGCCGGGTCCTTGGACGCAACCAGACGGGCGAGGTCGACGATCACCTTGGCCTGCTTCCAGGTGGCGTCGTCCTGCATTTTTCCATCGATCATCACCGCGCCGGTGCCGTCCGGCATCGCTTCGAGAATTCGCTTGGCGAACAGCACCTCCTTCACGTCCGGCGAGAACACCCGCTTGGCGATCTCGATCTGCGACGGATGCAGCGACCACGCGCCGAGGCATCCCTGCAGGAAGGCGTTGCGGAACTGCGCCTCGCATGCGGCGCTGTCGGAGAAGTCGCCGAACGGGCCGTAGAAGGGCTTGAGGCCATAGGAGAGGCAGGCATCGACCATCTTGCCGACGGTGTAGTGCCAGAGGTCCTGCTGGAAGCGCATGCGCGGGGCCTCGCCCCCGGACGCGCCCGTCGCGGGGTCGGCCAGCACCTGGTAGTCGGGGTGGCCGCC
>JBGSQO010000326.1:0-2397 GCA_041738055.1 Filomicrobium sp. | reverse complement strand
CGACGCCGAGCGCGAGACCGGCAGGCTCATCGTCTCGGGAGACTGCGAGACCAGGATCGGGTGCCGCTGAGCGGCATCGACCAGGGTCCAGCCGGCGACGCGGGTTCCGGGCTCGGTATGCTTGCAGGCCGACAGGGTCGCTGCTGTGGTGCCGACGGCGAGGATCACGAGTGAGCCGCGGGCCATTCTCTGAATGCGGGAGGTCATGGGGTTCTTCTCCTAGCCCGGTTGCTCACTCGACGATGAAGCCGTAGTCGCCCTTGAGGCCGCCGTCGGGAATTGCCGTCCCGCGGCCGTAGATGCGGTTCATGTGGCCGAGGAAGTTCGCCTTCATGTCGGTCGCCTCGCTCATGCCGTCGGCCGGGCGGGCAAGCTCGCTGCGCGCCGTCGGGCGGACGGTGTAGGGCGTGACGATGACGACGAGCTCGGTCTCGTTGCGGATGTAGTCGCGAGAGCGGAACAGCGTGCCGAGGATGGGAACGTCCTTGAGCCCCGGGAAGCCGTCGACGTTCTGGCGGGTATCCTCGGAGAGCAGGCCGGCCATGGCGAGCGAACCACCGGAGGGCAACTCGACCGTCGACTTGGCCTGACGCTTGCGCAGTGCCGGGATCGAGATCGAGGACAGCTGCACGGAGCCCTGGTTGGACAGCTCGGAGACTTCGGTCTCGATCTTCAGCGAGATGCGACCTTCCGAGATGACCGTCGGGGTGAAGGCGACGCCGACGCCAAACTCCTTGAACTCCACCGTGGTCTGGCCCTGGCCGTCGACCAGCGGGATCGGGAACTCGCCACCGGCGAGGAACTTCGCCGATTCGCCGGAGACCGCGGTCAGGTTGGGCTCAGCCAGCGTGCGGATGAGGCCAGCCCGCTCCAGAGCCCGCAGCGCGCCGCGGATGTTCTGGTTACCCGTGTTCCAGTTGGTAGACAAACCGGAGTTCTGCGAGATGATGTTGTCGCCCTGCACCTGGCCACCGTTGAACATGCCGAGCGCGCCGTCGAGGAAGCCGGCGGTGGGCAGCGAGCCGAGACCGGCGGCAGCCGTCAGCGGCAGGGCGTTCTCGGTCAGCACGGCGGTGTTGAAGTTGCCGGAGTTGATGGCCGCACCCAGGTTGACGCCGAATTGCTTCAAGAGCGAGCGCTGGACCTCGGCCACGACGACGCGCAGCATGACCTGCTCTTCCGCCTCGACGTTCAGAAGATTGATGACGACCGTCTCGTTGTCGGCCTTCTCGAACTTCTTGACCGCCGTACCTTCGGTCTCGCCGATGGTCTTGGTCTCGAATTCGACGGTGACGAACTGCTTGGCGATGTTGGCGGCCCGCGCGGCATCGGCCGGATTGCGCACGTTGCCGGTCAGAACAACCGTCTGGTTGATCATCTCGACCTTGATCGTGCTGCCCGGAATGAGCCGGTTGAGCATCTCCTCGAGGCCAGCGGTTTCGCGTTCGACGAAGAGCTCGAGTGTGGCGAACTGCTCGCCATTGCCGTCGAAGAAGAAGGCGTTGGCCTCGCCGATGCGGCGGGCGAGCAGGAAGACGCGGTTGGCCGACAGCACGACGGCATCGACCGCCTGCGGGTTCGACACGAGCACGTCGCGGACATCGCGCGGGAACTCGACCAGAACCGACTTGCCGAGCCCGATGCGCACATTGCGCCGTACCGGGATTTCGGTGCTGTCGGGAATCCGCAGCATGGAGTTGTGCGCGCCTTCGCCGCCGAGCGCGGCAGTCGAGGCGGGGCTGGCCCGGCCATTGGCCTGAGCCTGATCGCTGGGTAGTCCGGTCAGGAGGCCAGCCACCAGCGTGGCGATCCCGACCAGGGCGGCGCCCCAGCCCATTTTCTTCGTGTTCTGCATTGGGTTTCAGCCTTTCACGGGCAGCAACGGGGCGGTCAGTTCACGCCGTACGCACGCGACACGGTACCATAACGCATTACACGAATAGTCTCTGTACGCTCTTTAGTCAGGGCATCCCCGGAGAGGTTCTGTCCCTCCGAGTTGAGGTCTGCGATCGAACGCAGCGCCAGCGTGATCTCGCCCATCGAATTGGCGAGCGCGAGGAGTTCGGTCTGCTTCGGCGTCAACTCGAGCGTCGCGGTGGTGTTGGAGTTCGACTGGTCGGCCGCCTTCTTGCCCGCCGTCGCCTCGATCTGCTGGCCGATGGCGAGCACGCGGACGTTGCGGAACAGTGTATCGGACACGTAGTCCTCGCCGCCCGACTTGCCGCGCACGCGGCGAATCAGGATGACGTCGACGTGGTCGTTGGGCAGGATCAGGCCGCCGACAGCGGTCTTCTGCTCGATGCGGGTGGAGACGGCCCGCATGCCGGCCGGCAGGATCGCCGACAGCACGACGGCATCGACCGCCTGCGGGTTCGACACGAGCACGTCGCGGACATC
>JBGSQO010000118.1:0-5236 GCA_041738055.1 Filomicrobium sp. | reverse complement strand
TCACTGCTGCCGAGGACGTGGGCAAGGCGCTCGTCGCCCTGCAGCCCGTGCACCCGCAGTTCGAGCTGTTGCGGCAGGCTTGGCTGAAGGAGACCGGCGGCGACGGCCGGGGCAAGCCGACGGTGACCGCCAAGCGGCTGCGCGCCAACATGGAATTCTGGCGCTGGATGTGGGACGACCTGGGCCAGCTCCACGTCTTCAACAACATCCCCGAGTTCATGCAGCGCGTCTATCTCGACGGCAAAGTCGTGCGCTACGAGCGCATCGTCGTCGGCGAGATCGGCAAGCAGTCCTCGGTGTTCTCGCGCCAGCTCAAATCGGTCTCGCTGCGCCCTCAATGGCGCGTGCCCGAGAGCATCATGGTGCACGAGCTGTGGCCGAGCCTCATTCGCGGCGGCGGCCTGATGCGCCAGCATGGCCTGGAGATCGCCACCAAGTCGGGCGAGCCGCGCGATTGGCGCCAGATCGACTGGACCAAGGACGACATACGCAACTACATCGTCCTGCAACCTCCGGGGGGCAAAAGCGCGCTCGGCTTCGTCAAGTTCAACTTTCCGAGCCAGCACACGATCTTCATGCACGACACCCCCGACAAGTGGATGTTCAACAAGCGCCAGCGCACGCTGTCCCACGGCTGCCTGCGCGTGAAGAACCCGCTGCCGCTGACCGAGATCGTGCTCGATTACGCCATGGGCTGGGATAAGGCGAAGGTGAAGGAGCTGATCGATCGCGGCCCCCTCGACAACGAGGTCGCCATCGAAAAGCGGCTGCCCATCCATCTGGCCTACTTCACCGCCTGGGCCGACGACGACGGCAAGGTCCGCACGTTCGGCGACATCTACGGCCACGAGAAGCGCGTCACGCAGGCCCTCGACGGCGACTGGAAGAAAATCAACAAGGGCCGCAACCATCTGGCCAAGCCCGTGCCGCGCTTCAATCCCGAAAAGCTCGCCCGCTCCGCCCCCGCCCAGCGCGAAGCCTCCGGCGACAGCGTCGGCGACATCATCGGCAACGTGTTCAAGCTGGGGTTTTGAGGGCGCCCCCCTACGTTTCCGCCTTACGGCGAGAACTCGTGACGCGGGTCGGAAGGCGTAATAGACTGACCTGCTGTCCGACCGATCGGATCGCGGCTCGCATGAGCCTCGAGTCCGAACGCTATGATTCCAATCAATGGCATTGCGCTCCGCATCTGCGAAGGCTCGCTCCTATCATGAGCCAGTTTCGTTACAACGGCCCGTGACAGTCCTGCCCCGACCCTCCGCGAGACGCGCCTTGCGGCCGGCTCTCGGAAGGGGCCGCTGGGGCATTCAAGGGCCAGCATCGCCTCGCCGACCGACGCGACGACGAGTTGAAACCTCGGCCGGACGAGATCTGAACGCGACGACCAGACGGAGCAGTCCCACATGGCCGAGACCGAGCCCACGCAGCAGCCCTCATCCGGAGCAACCGATCTGGTGCCGGCTGCAAGGCCCAACCCGCCAGTCGAAAGCCTGCCCAGCCTCAAGCGGCAGCACACGCCCCCACCCGCTATCGAGCCACAGACCCACGACGGCCAGCCCTATCACTTCCAGCTCGAGAACCTCGACAGGTCGCTGCGGGCGGCGACCGCGCGCATGACCGGCGGCATCTCGCCCTACGCCATGGCCTCCGCGTGGCTCGACTGGTCCGCGCACATGATGAGTTCGCCCGGCCGGCGAACTGAGCTGACGTTCATGGCCTCCCAGCAGTACGTGAAACTCGCGCGGTTCGCGAGCGGCTGCATGATGGGCACACATCCCGAGCCGCCGTTCCACCCGAGGACAGGCGATCGCCGCTTTACCGGCCCGGAATGGCAGCGCATGCCCCATTGCCTTTCCGCGCAGGCCTTCCTCGCCGTCGAGGAGTGGTGGGATATGGCCACCGCGCCGATGCGCGGCATCGAGCCCAAGCACGCCGAGCGTGTCAGGTTCCTGGCTCATCAGGCCCTCGACCTGATTGCCCCCACCAACAGTCTGTTCTCCAACCCCAAGCTGCTCGACCGCACGTTGGCCGAGGGGGGGCGCAATCTGGCGCGTGGGGCCATGAACCTGATGGACGACCTCGGCCGCGACATGACCGGCGAGCCGCCGGCCTCCTCCACCCGCTATGTCGTGGGCCGCGACCTTGCCGCCACGCCGGGCGAAGTCATCTTCCGCAACGAGTTGTTCGAGCTGATCCAGTACGCGCCGGCCACCGGCCAAGTGAGCGCCGAGCCGATCCTCATCGTGCCGGCCTGGATCATGAAATATTACATCCTCGACCTGTCGGCGCATAACTCGCTGGTCCGCTATCTGGTCGGTGAGGGCCACACGGTCTTCATGATGTCCTGGAAAAACCCGACCGCAGCCGACCGCGACCTCGCCCTCGACGACTATCGCACGCACGGCATCATGGCCGCCCTCGACGCTGTGAGCCGCGTCCTGCGCGAGGCGGCCGGCCAGCCATCTCCCCAGGCCCACGAAGGCGGCGGGCCGGAGCCGAAAATCCATCTTGCCGGCTATTGTCTCGGCGGCACCCTCTCGGCGATAGCAGCCGCCACCATGGCGCGCGACTGCGATAAGCGTCTGGCTTCCGTCACCCTGCTCGCCGGCCAGACGGACTTCTCGGCCGCCGGCGAATTGATGCTGTTCGTCGACGAAAGCCAGATCGCCTTCCTCGAGGACATGATGTGGGACCAGGGCGTGTTGTCAGCGGGCCAGATGGCAGGGGCCTTCCGGGCTCTGCGCTCAAATGACCTCATCTGGTCCAAGATCACGCGTCAATACATGCTGGGCGAACGCGATGAGGCCAATGATCTCGTCGCCTGGAACGAAGACCCGACCCGCATGCCCTATCGCATGCACTCGCAGTACCTGCGCGGATTGTTTCTGGAGAACCGCTTGTCGGCGGGTCGTTTTGCCGTCGAGGGTCGCGTTATCGCGTTGAAGGACATCGAGGTGCCGATGTTCATCGTCGGGACGGAGACCGACCACATCGCACCCTGGCAGTCGGTCTACAAGACGCACCTGTTCACGGACGCTCAGGTCACGTTTGCCCTGACCAAGGGCGGCCACAACGCCGGCATCGTCTCCGAGCCTGGGCATCCCGGCCGCTATTTCCGGCTCTCGACCCGTGAACCGGGCGATCTCTACGTCGAGCCGGAGACCTGGAAGGCGCGCGCCGAATTCCACGAGGGCTCCTGGTGGCCGCAGTGGTCGGCCTGGCTGAAGGCGAGAAGCAGTCCGCGCCCCGTGACGCCGCCACTGTCTGGCGCCCCCGCCGACGGCCTGCCACCGCTGGTGGCTGCTCCGGGAACGTATGTGTATCAGCGGTGAGCTGGCCCCAATCGCGCCGCGCGTCCTGCGTTGCCACGCGAGTGATCCGGGTCTAGGCTGACGAAAACAATCTGGTGAGGGAGTGGGTCATGCGGTCGCGTCTTGGCACTTTGACGGCGCTCGCCGTCGTGTCGCTCTGCACTCTGATCGGAGCCGCCCACGCCCAGCAGGCGCTGCCGTTCGTGCCCGGCTCGCCGCCGACCGCCCAGCCCAAGCCCAACGACGTCTACGGCGTCATCCGCTTCTCGCTGGAAGGCCTCAAGACCGGCAAGAAGACGCGCGATGCCTTCCAGGTACTGCTCGACGGCCTCGGCCCCCTCCTAAACAAGACGGGCGAGTACATCCTGACGCTCGAGGCGCTGGCCGACAACGGCGACGTGCTCGCCCGCCGCGCCATCGTGCAGAGCCGGCGCGAGCGCTCGGGCTTCCTGATTTTCAACCGCGTCTCCAAGGAGAGCGAGAGCACGGAGTGGTACGGCGACTTGCTGCGCACCGTGCTCGTGCGCCCCGACACCAACACCGTCCGCATCAAGGTCAAGAGCTACTATTCGGCTCAGACCAAGTTCGATCTGGCGACCTTCAACCTGATCCTCGACTTCATCACCAAGACGCAGACGCTGGGGGCCGCACCCGGCCTGCAGGCGCTGTGGAAGCCGATCTCCGACCAGATGGAGGGGCTGCTCTCCAGCTACGAGGCCTCCGAGATCAGCACCATCGCCTCGCTGTCGTTCGCCAAGTTCGGCGAGACCGCCTACCCGCGCGCGGGCCACTTCGTGACCAAGTATTACAAGGCGGAAGATCGCGAGCGCGTCTACGAGGGCCGCGTCAAGGTCGAGCTGGATACGGTGCCGGCCCGCGTCGTCAAGCTCAACGGCGGCGGTACGGTCGAGGACCCGTTCTATCCCGATATCCTGGCGGCCGCCCGCATCGGCGACGCCCTCATCGAGACCGTGCTGTCGAACTCCAAGGACGGGGAACTCAAGCGCTTCATGGCCGCCATGCTGACCGACCGCGGCTATGACGGCCCGCAGATCGGCGAGAAGTGCAGCCTCGTCTACCGCGATCTGGCCACCTACTTCACGACGACCGACGCGCTCGCCACCTACTGGGCGCTGCTGCACACTTACGACGGCAAGCTGCGCCAGGACCCGGCCGCGCCCGATTGCCTGACCCCGCAGTTCCAGCGCCAGTTCGCCAAGCTCGGCCTGCCAGTGACCGACCTACGCTTCTTGGGCCCGGTCGTGGCCGCCAGCAAGAGCGCGCCGAAGTCGACCAAGCCCGCCGCCAAGAACGCCCCTGCCGAAGCCAAGGTCGTCGACCTCAAGAAGCTCGCCCCAGTCCTCGGCGAAAGCGCCCGCACCTACACCTACGAGTACGTGCCCCTGGGCGACGTCACGCCGGTGGAGTAGCCGCGCGGGGTCATTGCGCCATTGCCCACGGCGCGCCACCGAAAGCACGGCGTTCATCTCCCCTTCCCAGCGGCGCGTCCCCCGGCTAGGGTTCGCGCCCCGAACACACCTACCCGGAGCCTTGCATGAGCTGTCCGTGCGGATCGACCGCGACCTTTGAGACCTGCTGCGGCCCCTATCTGGCCGGCACCGCCCTGCCGCCGACGCCGGAGGCCCTCATGCGCTCGCGCTATACGGCCTACACCAAGGGCGACATCGGCTACGTCGAGCGCACACTCGCCCCCGAGAGCCGTCACGACTTCGACGCGACCGCCGCCCACCAGTGGGCCAACGCCTCCACCTGGAAGGGCCTGCGCATCATCGGCACGGAAGCCGGCGGCCCCGACGACACGACCGGCAAGGTCGAGTTCGTGGCC
This sequence comes from Filomicrobium sp., assembly GCA_041738055.1. GTDB lineage: Bacteria > Pseudomonadota > Alphaproteobacteria > Rhizobiales > Hyphomicrobiaceae > Filomicrobium. Next base: position 79 of record JBGSQO010000118.1, on the reverse strand, counting down.
AGCTTCAGCCAGAAGGGCAAGAGCCACGACCATCACGAGCTGGCCGAGTTCCGCAAGGACGAGGCCGGCCAGTGGTACT
>JBGSQO010000076.1:0-1532 GCA_041738055.1 Filomicrobium sp. | reverse complement strand
CCGTGTCCTGATTGAACTCGCGGCTGGAAATCGTCGTGATGCCCATGCTGGCCTCCGTGACTCTGTACGCCAACAGTCTATAGCGTGCGACCACTTCGGGCAACCAATGTTGCTACGTTGCTACATTTACTCCCACTCGATCGTGCCGGGGGGCTTGGAGGTGATGTCGTAGACGACGCGGTTGATACCCTTGACCTCGTTGATGATGCGGGTGGCCGTGCGGCCTAAGAAGTCGTGGGAGAAGTCGAAGTAATCGGCCGTCATGCCGTCGGTCGAGGTGACGGCGCGCAGCGCGCAAACGTGATCGTAGGTGCGGGCGTCGCCCATGACGCCGACGGTGCGGACCGGCAGCAGCACGGCGAACGCCTGCCAGATGCGGTCATAGAGGCCGGCCTTTCGGATCTCTTCGAGATAGATGGCATCGGCTTGGCGCAGGACGGCGAGACCCTCACGCGTCACCTCGCCGGGCATGCGGATGGCGAGGCCGGGACCGGGGAACGGGTGGCGGCCGATGAAGTGCTCGGGCAGGCCCAACTCGCGGCCCAGCGCGCGCACCTCGTCCTTGAACAATTCCCGCAACGGCTCAACAAGCTTCAGGTTCATGCGCGCGGGCAGCCCGCCGACGTTGTGGTGCGACTTGATGGTGACCGACGGCCCGCCGGTGAACGACACGCTCTCGATGACGTCGGGGTAGAGCGTGCCTTGGGCGAGGAACTGCGCGGGTGCTGGGTCGGCACCCGAAGCGCCATCACGGGAGCCACCACCGAGCGCCTTCGCCTCCTCGTCGAACACGTCGATGAACAGGCCGCCGATGATCTTGCGCTTGCGCTCGGGATCGGTGACGCCCTTGAGCGCCGTCAGGAACCGCTCACTGGCATCGACGTGGCGCAGCGGGATGTTGTAGGCGTCGCGGAACAGGCGCACGACCTCCTCGGCCTCGCCGGCGCGCAGCATGCCGTGGTCGACGAAGATGCAAGTCAGTTGGTCGCCGATCGCCTCGTGGATGAGGACGGAGGCAACCGCCGAGTCGACGCCGCCCGACAACCCAGAGATGACGCGGGCCGAGCCCACTTGCGCCCGGATCTTGGCGATCTCGCTCGTGCGAAAGTGCGCCATGGTCCAGTCGCCGGGCAGGCCGGCGATTTTGTGGACGAAGTTGGCGATCAGCTTGGCTCCGTCGGGGGTGTGGGCGACTTCCGGGTGGAACATGGTCGTATAGATGCGGCGGGCCTCGTCGGTGGCGACCGCAAACGGCGCGTTGGGGCTCGACGCCTTGACCGTGAAACCCTCCGGCAGGCGTGTGACGCGGTCGCCGTGGCTCATCCAGACGGGATAACGGCCGCCGACCTCCCAGATGCCGTCGAACAGGGCGCTCGGCGCCTTGATCTCGATGTCGGCGCGGCCGAACTCGGCGGCGTGCCCACCCTCGACCTGCCCGCCCAACTGCACCGCCGTTGTCTGCTGGCCATAGCAGATGGACAGGATCGGCAGGCCCGAGGCGAACACCCAGTCGGGCGCACGAGGCGTGCCTG
>JBGSQO010000064.1:0-2073 GCA_041738055.1 Filomicrobium sp. | reverse complement strand
CGCAGAGCCCGCTCCCGCGCCGGCAGAACCGGCCAAGCCGGCGACGCGGACATGGGGCGAGTGGTCGGCCTCGTGGTGGGACTGGGGCAAGAGCCTGTGGAAGTAGGCGCTCATTTGGAGCAATATCAATGTTGCCTCGCGATCGGCGTGGCACCTTGACTACAGCCGGCGCCCCACGCGCCGGCTCATCAGGCGAGTAGGAGTCCTGGAATGCTGATGCGCTGTCTCGTTCTAGCTGCTGCGTGCGTCGCGCTGTCCGGCCCCGCAATGGCCGTCGACTCCGCTGCCGAAAAAGCCCGCCTGAAGAGTCTGCTGGAGAGCAAATTCAAGAAGCCCGCTCCCAAATCGCGGTCGATCAATCCGGCCCCGGCCCCGGCCGCGCCATCGGGCGATCTTTACGTCATCGACCCCGCCGGCAAGGTGAAGTCCGTCGCCCCGCCGTCCGGCAAAAGTTCGGCCCTGAACGAGCCTGGAGTGCGCCTCAACGCGACCGCGACCGGGGGCTCTCTGACGGGAGCGCTGATGGCGTTCGGCGGCGGCCGCTCGACGGGAGGCTCCGAGCCCGTCGTCACGGCCGATGCCGGCAACGCCGCCGTGGCGGGGGCAGCCGAGACTCAAGCCGCCGACATCTTCCTGACCGCTGGAACCGAGTCGACTGTCGTCAATCAGGGCATCATCGTCATCCAGCTGAAGGCCAAGGCCAAGGATTCCGATATCGACGCACTGATTGCCAAGTACAATCTTGACGTGATCGATGTCGTGCCGAGCCTGGGCGCCATCTACGTGCGCCTGCCCGACGCGCCCGCTGCCAAGAAGAGTTCCCGCAGCACCGTCCGCTCCGTGCTTGAGCCGAATCTCGTCATCCAGCTCCGCCGCGAGCCGGCCGTCAACGCCGCCTTCGTGCAGTCGACGATCGGCACCAAGACGCTCCCGCGGCACTCGAATGCCAGCGTCGGCAAGGGCAAGGGCGCCATGCGCTGGCACTGGCAGACGGGAGCCAAGGACGACGGCAACTGGGGTCTGAAGGCCATGCGCATCCCGCAGGTCTGGACCGTCGTCGGCCGCGAGGGCCGCAAGCCCGATCCGACTTCGCCGGCCATTGCCAGCCTGCACACCGGTGACAAAACCACGACGACCGCGGGCCTGAAGCCGGCCACCATCGCCCTTCTGGACAGCGGGTTCGGCGCGCATCCTCAGATCGCCTACACCAACGTCAAGGGCGGGCTGCCCGCCCAGCCGTTTCCGGCCGATTGCGCCCGCAGCCACGGCACCCACGTGGCCGGCATCATCGCCGCCAATGTGATCACCTCCAATGGCATCGACGGCATCGTGCCCACGGCGCGCCTCGACGCCATCCCGATCTCGCGCAACCTGCTGCTGGAAGGCTCCCAGGCCGGCGCCGAGCGCCAGCAGCTGCATCTGGGCTACTTCGCCGACGTCATCCGCGATCTGGCCGAATACTTCGACGACTACCCACTCGCCGATGACGAGCGCCGCGTCGTCAACGTCAGCCTCGCCTACAACTGGTCGTGGGTGCGCAAGATGAGCGAGACCGATCCGACCACCGACCAGAGCGTGCGCAACCAGATCCAGCAGCATGCCAACTTCATTCAGTTCCTCGTCGATCGGGTCAGCGATCAGGTCCTGTTCGTCGTCGCCGCCGGCAACGACAGCGAGGGCGAGGCCGAGCCGTTCAACGCCAAGCTCGCCACGCCCTTCGCCTTCGCCGCCCTCCACGAGTCGGCCTACTTCACGCCGTCGAGCAACATCATCGTCGTCGAGGCCCACGACCGCGACGGCAAGCTCGCCTCCTTCTCGAACACCGGCGGCCACGTCAGCGCACCCGGCGTCGACATCATGAGCACGCTGGCCTCCGACAAAACCCCCTACGGCCTGTGCAGCGGCACCTCCCAGGCAGCCCCCCACGTCACCGCGCTCGCCTCGATCCTGTTCGGCCTCGACCCCAAGCGCTCGCCCGCCGACGTCATTGCCATCATCAAGTCCTCGACCACGTCCGAGGCCGGCAGCCGCGCCGCCCCGCGCGCCGATGGGATGGCAGCGGTCGCGAGCCTG
>JBGSQO010000062.1:0-2528 GCA_041738055.1 Filomicrobium sp. | reverse complement strand
CATCGACTTCACCGGCACCTCGCCGGCGACCGACGACAACCTCAACGCGCCCGAGCCGGTCACGCGGGCGGCCGTGTTGTACGTCTTCCGCGTCATGACCGGCGAACCGATCCCCCTCAACGCCGGCTGCATGCGGCCGTTGCGCCTCGTCATCCCCGACGGCTCGATGCTGAAGCCAGCCCATCCGCGCGCCGTAGCCGGTGGCAACGTCGAGACGAGCCAGGTCGTCACCAACGCGCTGTTTGCCGCACTCGGGGCGCTGGCTGCTTCGCAGGGCACGATGAACAACCTCACCTTCGGCGACGGCCGCCGCCAGTACTACGAGACGATTGCCTCGGGCTCGCCGGCCGGACCCGATTTCGACGGCGCGTGCGGGGTGCAGGTGCACATGACGAATACGCGCATGACCGACCCGGAGATCCTGGAACTGCGCTATCCCGTAGTTGTGGAGGAGCATGCCATCCGGCGCGGTTCAGGTGGGCGGGGGCGGCATACAGCCGGCGACGGCACGCGGCGGGCGATCCGGTTCCTGGAGCCGATGCAGGCGGCGATCCTGTCGGGCTATCGGCGCATCGCACCGTTTGGCCTTGCCGGCGGAGACCCGGGAGAGGTCGGGCGCAACCTCTTGCGGCGGGCGGACGGGGGGATCGAAATACTACCCGGCTCGGCCGAAATCGTGCTCGCTCCCGGCGACGTGCTGATCATCGAGACGCCGACCGGCGGCGGCTTCGGCGCGCGTGAGGAGACCGCAACGGCGCTCGAACCGTTAACGACGGATGAACGGGCGTCTTGACCAAGGGTTTACCAATCAGGGACACACTGCGGGCAATCATGAGTACCGCTCTCAGTCGCGTCCGATAACACTTGAGTAACGCTCAGCCTTTCGAAGGCCCTTCCGGGATGCACTTGCAGCAGGCGAGCCCCCGGACACCCAAAGACAACCGCCGCACAGGCAGGCCCGCCGCTTGATCCAGCTCCGTCCCATATTGAACGCGCTCGGGCTCATCCTGTGCACCATCGCCGTCGCGATGCTGCTGCCGGCGGTCGTCGACCTGGCGGACGGGCACGAGGATTGGAAAGTATTCCTGACCTCGTCGGTGGCGACCTTCTTCGTCGGCGGCATGCTGGTGCTGTTCAGCCAGGATGACGACCCGCCGCGACTCGGCATCAAGGAAGGCTTCCTGCTGACGACCCTGTGCTGGGTGGTCGTCGCCGGCTTTGCCGGTCTGCCGTTCGTCGGCCTCGGCCTGTCCTTCTCCGATGCCTACTTCGAATCCATGTCGGGGCTGACAACGACCGGCTCGACGGTCATGAGCAATCTCGACAAGCTGCCGCGCGGCGTTCTGCTGTGGCGGGCGCTGCTCAATGGCCTGGGCGGATTGGGCATCGTCGTCATGGCGATCATCATCCTGCCGTTTCTCCGGGTCGGCGGCATGCAGCTGTTCCAGGCGGAATCCTCCGACCGCTCGGAAAAAGTGGTGCCGCGCGCCGTCGAGCTGTCGGTCTACATCGCGGTGGTCTACGTCGTGCTGATCGTTGCCTGCGGCGTGGTGTTTCTCGCCCTCGGCATGTCGCCGTTCGATGCCATCTGCCACGCCTTGGCGACCATCGCCACCGGGGGCTTCTCGACCCACGACGCCAGCTTCGGCTACTTCAACTCACCGGCACTCGAATGGGCCGCCGTCGTGTTCATGGTGCTCGGTGCACTACCCTTCGTCGTGCTCATCAAGGCGGCGCGCGGTAACGTGCGTGCTCTCTTCAACGACGAGCAGGTGCGAGGCTTCATCTTTTTCGTCGCCAGCGTCTGCCTCATGCTGGCGGCATGGCTGACGATGACCCGCGACATGGATTTTGGAACGGCACTGACGAAAGCCACGTTCAACATCGTTTCCGTCGTCACAACCACAGGATTTGCCAGCACCGACTACACGCAGTGGGGCTCATTCGCGGTCGGCGTATTCTTTCTTCTGATGTTCGTCGGCGGCTGCGCCGGCTCGACATCGGGAGGCATCAAGATCTACCGCTTGCAGGTCACGGGGCTTCTCACGCGCAGCCATTTCGTGCACCTGATGAGCCCCAATCGCATCGTCACGCTGGTCTATAACGGGCGCCGGCTGCCCGCCGACGTGCCGTTTTCCGTCGTGGCGTTCCTGGCGATCTACATGGCGACCGTCGGTCTGTTCACCGTCGTGCTGACGGGCATGGGTCTCGATCTGGTGACAGCCCTGTCGGGGGCGGCGCAGGCGCTCGGCAACGTCGGCCCTGGGCTGGGCGAGATCATCGGTCCGGCTGGCAACTTCTCGGGGCTGCCGGCGGCGGCCAAATGGGTGCTGTCGTTCGCTATGCTGCTCGGCCGGCTGGAATTGTTCACGGTGCTCGTGCTGTTCCGCATCGAGTTCTGGCGGAGTTGAGGGTGATCAAGTCCCCACTCCCTCAGTGGGGAGTGGGTAATACCAACCGAACGAAATCCCGACGCACTGCCGACAGCCGGCCGGAACGATGTCGCCAACCGGTGGCCGCGCCAGCTG
>JBGSQO010000042.1:0-12341 GCA_041738055.1 Filomicrobium sp. | reverse complement strand
GGCGGCCCTCACGGCGGCTTCGGCGGACAACGCGGCCGCATCGGTCGGCATGCTGGTGGGTGCGGCTGGCGCAGCGCTGCGTGGTCTGAACGGGATGACGATCCCCATCGGGCCCCCTGTCTGAAGCAAGGGTCGCAAGCGGAACACGAATCGACCTGATTGGCAGGCTGACAGTTGTGCCGATGCCGCAGGGCCTGTCCAGTGGGCGTGCTGAAGATCATGTGGGCTCGACATCTCCGCCCCGGTCGTGCCCCATCTGGCGAACTTGGTACTTTGGAAAGCCCCGCCCCCAACGGAGACGTCATGACCGTCACGATTTACCACAACCCGAAGTGCGGCACCTCGCGCAACACACTTGCCATGATCCGGCAGGCGGGTCTCGAGCCGGACGTCATCGAGTACCTGGCGACCCCGCCGACGCGCGCCCGGCTGGTCGAGCTGATCGCGGCCATGGGGAGGCCCGTCCGCGAGATCATGCGCCGCAAGGGCACGCCCTACGACGAGTTGGGGCTCGACGACGCCAAGTGGTCCGACGACGACCTGATCGACCACATGCTGGCACAGCCGATCCTGATCGACCGGCCGATCGTGGTGACGGAAAAGGGCGTGCGCCTGTGCCGGCCATCCGAGGTCGTCCTCGATCTTCTCCCCAGCGCCCACATCGGCCCCTTCACCAAGGAGGACGGCGAAGTCATCATCGATGCGTCCGGCAAGCGGGTGAAATAGCGGCGCGCGCGTCGGCACACTGGCAATCCGCCGGGGGCGCGCCTACGTCTAACCGGGTGAGACACCGCAATGGCTCTGGAGACACCCGTCATGATCGAGCTCGACACCCTCGAAGGCCGCATCATCGCAGCCGCCCTCAGGCTCGCCGCCGAGCGCCCCTGGCGGGACATTGGCCTGCGCGAGATCGCCGATGCCGCCGGGACCGACCTCGTCGAACTGCGCAAGGCGTTTGCCGGCAAGGGCGAGATCCTGGCCGCCTTCATCCGCCGCATCGACGACGAGGTGATGCGCCGGACGCCCGCGCCGCAGGCGGGACAGAGCAAGCGCGACCAGCTGTTCGAGGTCATCATGGCCCGCTTCGACGCGCTGGCGCCCCACCGCGCGGCCCTGCGCTCGATCATGGCTGATCAGGTCCCCGACATGGCGACGATCCGCCCGGCGCTGGCCTCTCAGGGCTGGATGCTGGAGGCCGCCGGCATTCAGTCGCAAGGGCCGGAGGGCGCTGTGAGGGTCGCCGGTCTCGCCTCGGTGTACGCGTCCGTCCTGCGCACCTTCCTCGACGACGAGGACCCGGGCCTCGCCCGCACCATGGCCGTACTCGACCGGCGGCTCAGGAGCGGCGAGCGGACCATGGGGATGGTCGACGGCGCGTTCGATACGGTCCGGCGCATGAAGGAAATGGTGCGTGGTTTCGGCCGGCGTGCGACATCACCGCGCGACGAGGCTGCTGGCGCGCCTGTACCGACGGCGAGCCCTCAGTGAAGACGGGGGGCTTTGCCCCCTCGACCCCCACCAAGGCCTTAGGCCTTGGAACCATGACCGGGAGTTTGGGGCACGTGCGTTGCCCAGAAGCAGGCAAACGGGGTGATCCCCCGCGCGGGGTTCGGGGGCGCGCAGCCCCCGCCTTAACTCGGGCTGCTCGGGATGACGCAGCGATGCTCCTCAGCCGAACTCCATGATGATCTCGTCGACGGCAAGGCTGTCGCCCGGCTTGGCGTTGAGCTTGACGACCTTGGCATCGCGCTCGGCCCGGAGCACGTTCTCCATCTTCATGGCTTCCACGACGGCCAGCGGGTCGCCCGCCTTGACCTCGTCGCCGACAGCCACGTTGATCGCCTTGACGAGCCCCGGCATCGGGCACAGCAGCAGCTTGGAGGTATCGGCGGCCGCCTTCTCCGGCATCAGGGCAGCAAGCTCGGCCTCGCGGTGCGTGTAGACGCGGGCGGCCACGTGCACGCCGCGGTAGGCCAGATCGTAGCCGTTCATGATCGGGCGCACCTGCACCGAGACGTCGCGGTCGCGCACCACGCCCGACCAGACCGCATCGCCCGGCCACCACTTGGAGGCCAGTTCCAGCGTGTCGGTCACCGAACCGTCGGGCTCGACCAGCTTGACCGTCACCGGGCCGTTCAGAGGACCCACAACCTCGACGGCTTGGCGGACGCCGCCCAGCATGACGACGCGAGAGTGCGCGAATTTGACCGCTGTACCGTCCATCTGGTGCGTGATCTCGCGGCGGCGGGCGTTGTTGGTATGGTCGATGACGGCGGCGACGGCGGCCAACACCTTCAGCGCCTCGCCCTCGGGCGCCATCGGCGCGAAGCCGTCCGGGTACTCTTCCTTGATGAACCCGGTCGACAGCCGCGCTTCGCGCCAGCGCGGGTGCTGCATCAGCGAAGTCAGGAACGGAATGTTGTGCTGGATGCCGTCGATGTAGAACGCGTCCAGCGCCTCGGCCTGCAGGTCGATGGCCTCCAGACGGGTTGGCGCATGGGTGACGAGCTTGGCGATCATCGGGTCGTAGTACATCGAGATCTCGCCGCCTTCGTAGACGCCGGTATCGTTGCGCACCGTGAGCCCGTTGGCCGAGCCCTCGCGCGGCGGGCGATACTTCACGAGACGGCCGATGGAGGGCAGGAAGTTGCGGTAGGGGTCCTCGGCGTAGATGCGGCTTTCGACCGCCCAGCCGTTCAGCTTGACGTCGGCCTGCGTAATGGAGAGCGGCTCGCCAGCGGCGACTCGGATCATCTGCTCGACAAGGTCGATGCCGGTGATCATTTCGGTGACCGGATGTTCGACCTGCAGGCGCGTGTTCATCTCGAGGAAGAAGAAGCTCTTGTCCTGGCCGGCGACGAACTCGACCGTACCAGCAGAGTCGTAGTTTACCGCCTTTGCGAGTGCGACGGCCTGCTCGCCCATGGCCTTGCGGGTCGCCTCGTCGAGGAGTGGCGAGGGCGCCTCCTCGATCACCTTCTGGTTGCGGCGCTGGATCGAGCACTCGCGTTCGCCCAGATAAATGACGTTGCCGTGCTTGTCGCCCAGCACCTGGATCTCGATGTGGCGGGGGTTGACGATGAACTTCTCGACAAAGCAGCGATCATCGCCGAACGAGGACTTGGCTTCCGAACGGGCCAGCTCGAAGCCCTCCGCGCATTCCTTCGCATCCCAGGCGATCCGCATGCCCTTGCCGCCGCCACCCGCGGAAGCCTTGATCATCACCGGATAGCCGATCTGCTCTGCGATGCGGACGGCGTCCTTGCCATCCTCGATGACGCCGAGATGGCCGGGCACGGTCGAGACCTTGGCCTTGGCGGCCGCCTTCTTGCTCTCGATCTTGTCGCCCATGGCGGCAATGGCGCCGGGATTGGGGCCGATGAACACGATGTTGTTGTCGGCCAGGGCCTTGGCGAAGGCCTCGCGCTCGGAGAGGAAGCCATAGCCGGGGTGGACGGCCTCGGCGCCGGTCTGCTTGCAGGCGGCGATGATCTTGTCGATGACGAGGTAGGACTGAGCAGCCTGCTCCGGGCCGATGTGGACGGCCTCGTCGGCCATCTCGACGTGGAGCGAATGCCGGTCGGCATCCGAGTAGACCGCGACGGTCTTGATGCCCATGCGGCGGGCGGTCTTGATGACCCGGCAAGCGATCTCGCCGCGGTTGGCAATCAGGATCTTGTTGAACATGGCCGCCGGTTGCCTCGCCGTCTGGGTGGGGGATGGGATCGTCGCGGACGCGATCGTCGCGGGTGGGAGTGTCGCAGGTGGGGTCGAACCCCGTTTTCTAACCATAGACAGAGCCGACGTAAACCAGCCCGCAAGGTGACGAAAGGCTAACGGGTCACGCACGGGCCAAAACCCGCTGGCGGACCATGTCGACGGCACCCCTCAACTCGAACAGCTTGTCGGAATAGTGCAGCGGCACGGGGATGGTGCTGACGGCGTCCTCGATGCGGTGGATATCGTCGACGAGTGCGGACCCGACAGGCTTGCCGGCGGCCGCCGCCAGCTTCTGCTCGACGCCCTTCAACTGGCCGTACCAGTAGAGGATGCGCTGGCGGATGCGCCAATCGTAGAGCCACGGCACGATTTTCACGAGCGGGATGAGGATGGTAGCGATCGGCACGATCATCACGAACGTGCGCTCGACGAAATTGGCGAGCCAGAACGGCAGGTAGCGCTGCAGGATGCCCGGACCGCGGTCGTAGTAGCGCTTGGCCTCCTCGGCGACGGGAAACTCCGGATCGTGCGACTTGGGGAATTCCTCGGCGCGCTGGAACATGCCGCCGCCGCCGTGCACTTCCTTGGCGGCTGCCGCCATCAGTTCCAGGATGGCGGGGTGGGTGTCCTCGCGGGCCACCAGCGCGGCCTTGGCGGCCAGCAGCGTCACGTCCTGCGGCGGCAGGTTGCCGACGAGACTGATGACACCCGCCGGCAGCGTGACCGGCAGCAGATATGGCAGCAGCCGGCTGTAGGCCTCGGCCTGGGTAAAGCTCAGGAGCCGCACCCCGTCGGCGCGGATCAGCTTGTCGACGAGCGGGGATTGCGCGGCGAGTGCTAAGAACACCGCATCGACCTCGCCGGCGATCAGGGCATCCGCGGCGACCTTCCCGCCCTTGGGCACAAAGGTCGCGTTGGCCTCGTCGATATTGTTCTGTTTCAAGAGCGTCTCGGCCAGTACCCGCGTGCCGCTGCCGGGGACGCCGATGGCGATCCGCTTGCCGGCAAGCATGGCCAGCCGCTCGATCGGCTCACCGCGATAGAACACCCACACCGGCTCGACGAAAACGCGCCCCAGCGAGAGGATGCCCGGCGCTCTCTTCTGGTCGGCGATGCCACCCTGCATGAGGGCGAGCTTGAAACCGGAGGCGTGATCGTTAAGGCGGGAGAGGTTTTCCACCGAGCCGGCCGACTCAGTCACCTCCAGCGTGATGCCCGACCGGGCGAGGATCTCCTTGTAGCGCAGCGCAAACGCATAGTAGGCGCCTGCCGCGTTGCCGGCGCTGAGCTTGACGACCTTCGGCGGGGCGGGCTCGACGAACTGGAAGGCGAGCCAGAACGCGCCAGCCACCAGGAGCACGGCGGGCCCGACGATGAGCAGGATTTCGCGAAGTTGCGACCGGCTGACATTCGGCTCCATGCAGAAATCCGTGTTGGCTGAGGGGGGCTGAGACCGGGACGGCGAGGATCGGTGATAGTGGAAATTCGCACGCGAGGCAAAAAAGACGTTTGCGCAGCAAGCCAGGGGCGCGGCGGCCGTTGCCGGTCTTAAAGGATGTCCAGGTAGCGGTGCGTGGCGCCGTCTCGGTCCATGATATCGACAGAACCGTCGGCGAACGGCTTTGAGACGCGGGCGATTTCGATGGGCACCTTGCCGTGGGCGCCGGGGATGTCGAGGACATAGTCCGGCAAGGCGAGACCCGACAGGCGGCGACGCAGCTCAGCCATGAGCTGCTGACCGCGCGCTATAGGCAATCGGAAATGGGCTGTGCCAGGCGCCAGGTCCGGGTGGTGCAGGTAATAGGGCTTGACCCGCATCTCGACGAAGCCGCGCATCAGGGCCTCCAGGGTGTCGGGATCGTCGTTGACGCCCTTCAACAGGACGGTCTGGCTGACCATCCCGATGCCGGCCTCGATCAAGCGGGTGCAGGCCTCGCGGGCGCTTTCCGTCAATTCGGCCGGGTGATTGGCGTGGAGCGCCAGATAGACGGTCTGGAGAGCCGAGCGCAGGGCCGCCACCAGCTCCGGCGTGACCGAGCCAGGCGAGACGACCGGAACGCGGGTGTGCCAGCGGATGATCTTGACGTGGCCAATCGCGGACAGCCCGGCCGATAGGTCACCGATCCGTCGTGGCGACAGGATCAGCGGGTCGCCGCCGGTGACGATGACTTCCCAGATTCGCGGGTCGCCGGCGATGTAGGCGAGGGCCGCGGCAAGCTGCGCCTCGTCGAGGGTCTGGCTCGTTCCCGGTCCAACCATCTCGCGACGGAAACAAAAGCGGCAGTAGACCGGGCAGACGCCGACGGCTTTCAGCAGCACCCGGTCGGGATAACGGTGGACGATGCCGTGAACGGGCGACTTGTCATGATCGCCGATGGGGTCGTCGCGCTCGGCCTCGTGACGGCTGAGTTCTCGGACGTCGGGCACGAACTGGCGGGCGATCGGATCATTGTCGAGGTCGGCACGGTCGATGAGGGCGGCCATCTCCGGCGTGACGGCGATGGCGTAGCGGGCGGCAACGGCCGCGAGGGCTGCAGCGTCCTCAGCTGGCACCAGTCCAGCGTCGACGAGGTCCGCGACGGTGCGCAGGGCGGTCGGTGCCGGTTCGGGCAACCGAATGACGGCCGGTTTTGATGGCGTCGTCATGGAGCAGCCGGTGTCCAGCGCACCTGATCGATGTGGGTGGCGCCGGTGGCCAGCATGACGAGACGGTCGAAGCCGATCGCGCAGCCGGCGGCGTTCGGAAGTGTCCCGACGGCAGCGATGAAGTCCTCGTCGATTGGGTAGGTCTCGCCATAGAGCCGCTGGCGCTCGTCCATCTGCAGCTGCAAGCGTTCGCGCTGTTGTGCAGCAAAGCCAAGTTCGCAGCAGCCATTCGCCAGCTCCACGCCGCAGGCATAGACCTCGAAGCGCAGGGCGAGCTTGGGGTGGCGCAGTTCTGGACAGGCGAATGCCGATTGCGATGTCGGATAATGGGTGAGCACGACCAGCTCGCCATTGCCCAGATGCGGTTCCAGTAACGTGATGAGCTTGCTGAACAGGCTCGACCACGTGTCGTCCGCACCGACGCGTAGACCTGCGGCTCGGGCGATGTCCTGCATGGCCGCCTCGTCACCGCGGCGGATGGCGGCCAGAACGGTTTCGATATGGAGCGAGAGATAGCTCGCCAGCGCCACGTCGACGCGGATCACGCGCACGGCCTCGACGTTGGCCTCACGACCACGATAGCGGAGCGTCTTGGTCCCGACGCTCTCGGCCGCCGTCTCGATCACGGAGATTGCATCGCCGATCAGTACGTCGAAGTCGGCCTCGTCTCTCAACGTCTCCAGTTCTTCGTTCTGGCCCAGTTCCGGAAAACCTTCGAAACCCGCCCGGTACCATTCCAGCATCGTGAACTCCGGCGCGTGCAGCGCTCCCCGCTCGCGATTGCGAAACGATGGCGCGAATTGGAAGATGCGCGGCTCTCCGGCGGCCAGCACCTTTTTCATGGCGAGCTCCGGGCTCGTCTGCAGATGCAGCGGCCGGCGCGATAGATCAGGGGCGATCAACTCGGTCGAGAAGGCGTGCAGGTGGGTCTCGTTGCCGGGCGAGACCTGCAAGCAATCGGTATCGACCTCGACGAAGTTGTCAGCCAGAAAATGCTGCCGGATGGCCGACTTGATCGCTCCGCGCGCCAATAGGAACGGCCGGCGGTCGGCATGGCGGTCGGGCCTCCACCAGGGCGAGGGGGTACTCAAAAGTCGGCCTCCATCGAAACCTCGATATTGCGTTCGAGGGGCCCGTTGCCCAACGCGACGGCCTCGCCCCTTGGCCAAACGGTCACAAACGGCTAGAACGCGCCATCCGAATGGGATTGGACGAGAGGTCGAAGGGCCTTGCCGGCGCGAGATGGGCGCGGCATGGCTTGCCTCGCTAGTGGAGAAGGCATCCGTGGTCAAGATCATCGCAAGCTCGGTGCGCAAGGGCAACGTGCTCGACATCGACGGCAGGCTCGCTGTCGTCATGAGCGCCGAGAACATTCATCCGGGCAAGGGCACCCCCGTCACCCACCTGGAAATGCGCCGCATCATGGATGGCGTGAAGATCGTCGAGCGCTATCGCACCACCGATCAGGTCGAGCGCGCGTTCGTGGAGGAGGTCGACTACAACTACCTGTTCCAGGAGGACACCGGCTACACTTTCATGCACCCCGAGACCTTCGATCAGATCCTCGTCTCCAACGACGTCATCGGGGACTCGGCTGTCTGGCTGCAGGAGGGCATGACCTGCCATCTGTCGCTGCACGAGGGCAACCCGATCGCCATCGAACTGCCGCAGCGCTTGACGCTGGAGATCGTCGAGGCCGACCCGGTCGTGAAGGGGCAGACGGCGTCGTCGTCCTACAAGCCGGCGATCCTGTCGAATGGCGCGCGCATCATGGTGCCCCCGCACATCGGCACCGGCACCCGCGTCATCGTCATGACCGCAACCGGCGAGTACGTCGAGCGCGCCAAGGATTGAATCGCTCTCGTTGCTTGCGCCTTCCGACGACTCTTCGATTGCGCCTTCCGACTCTCGTTCCGAGAGCCGGCCGGAAGGCGCATTCGGAAGGCGCAACTCAATGCGTCCCATCCCAGATGTGCTTCAGCGAGATGAGTAGAAGGCCGGCGTAGGCGATGCGGTAGAACGGCTCCTGCGGCACGCGCCGGGTCAGCCAGACGCCGGCCATCATGGCAAGGGGCGCCAGCGGCAGCAGCACGGCCGTGGTCATGAGATTGGCCGCATTGAACTGGCCGAGCGCGTAGTACGGGATCAGCTTGACGGCATTGACGCTGCTGAAGAAGCCGACGGCGGTCGCGGCAAATACGGGCGGGGCCAGGCGCTGCGGCAGCATGTAGACTTGGAACGGCGGCGCGCCCGAGTGACTGACGAAACTCGTGAAGCCCGCGACCATCCCCCAGATCGAGCCCTTGAGCCGATCCGGACCCGGCGCCGTTCCGGCAGGCTTCAGATCGAGCCAATACTGCAGTGAAAACACCAGCCCGATGATCCCGACCATGAGGCGGACGTGCGCCTCGGTGACGAGCGCGGCCGTCAGATAGCCGACGAGCACGCCGACGAAGGCGGCCGGGATCAGGATGCGCAGGTTCTCCCAATGGTAGTCGCGGCGGTAGGCGTAGAGCCCCGTCAGATCCATGACGTTGAGGATCGGCAGCATGATGCCGGCGGCCTGGATGGGCGAGATGACGAGGCTCATCATCGGCACGGCAAGCCCGCCCAGTGCGCCGAGAAACCCGCCCTTGGCAAGGCCGGTCAGGATGATCGCGGGAACCGCGACCCAGTAGAAGGCGGGATCGGTGATCATGGGATAGCTGGGGCGCTCGGGCGGGTGCAGGACGCGTCAAGGTGACCGACGGACGCCATGCTGGCAAGACGAACGACGACGGGGCCTCAGGGCCATTCGGCTCCGCCGTGCCTCAGCCTCCGACCAACGCGCCTTCCGGCCGGCGCTCCGGAGGAGTGTCGGAAGGCGCAAAAGCCAAGAGTCGTCGGAAGGCGCAAACAAAAAAGACCACGCCCCGGGGGAGAGGGCGTGGCCTTCGGTCTCCGCGAGCCTCAAGGGTCCGCGGCGGGGATCACAAATACATGACCGGCGTGATGCCGATGAGAAAGATCAGGATCCACAGGGCGATGCATCCGCGAGTGGTATCGCACATGGTGTTGCCTCCGGGGGATTGGGTGTTGAGCGACCTCGTCGTCGTGTTCGTCTTCGAATACGACTAATGTAGTACCAACGATTAGCGGGTGCAATTGCCGCGATAACAATTTCTTGAAATGATCACTCTTGTGGCGTCATGCGTGCGATTCGCGGACCTTGTTCGGATCGGATCGAGGGCGTCCGGAGCCGTTCACCAACCCGTGCCCGCCCATCTTCTCAGCTTCCGTTGGCGTCACAGCTCCGCCATAGTGGGTCTTGCTGCACTGCAGTCAGACGGCTAAGCGAGCCTTCCGACCACCCCACGGCCCCACCGAGCGGATAACAGAGCGGGTACCGACATGTCTGCCAATCCCTACGAGCTGCACCTCGACAAGACCGCCGCCAACCATCAGCCGCTGACGCCGCTGACGTTCCTTTCTCGCGCGGCCGCCGTCTATCCGGGGCAAACCGCGGTCATCCACGGCAAGGCGAGGATGTCCTATGCCGATCTCTACGCCCGCTCGCGGCAACTCGCGGCCGCACTGGCCATGCGCTACATCGGCAAGGGCGATACGGTTTCGGTGATGCTCTCAAATACGCCGCCGATGCTGGAAGCCCACTACGGCGTGCCGATGACGGGAGCCGTGCTGCATTCGATCAACACCCGGCTCGATGCGGCGATCATCGCCTTCCAGCTCGACCACGCCAATTCGAAGGTGCTGATCGTCGATCGCGAGTTCTCAGCCGTCATCCGCAAGGCCCTGGAGCAGACCAAGGTCAAGCCGCTGCTGATCGACTACAACGATCCCGAGTTTCCCCAGGACGGCGAGGCGATCTCGCTTCTCGACTACGAAGACTTCGTCAAGAAGGGCGATCCCGCCTTCACGTGGCGCATGCCCGACGACGAGTGGGAGGCCATCTCGCTCAACTACACGTCCGGCACGACGGGCAATCCCAAGGGTGTGGTCTACCACCATCGCGGCGCGGCCCTGATGTGCTACGCCAACACCATGGCGACCCGCATGACCGACCACCCGGTCTACCTGTGGACGCTGCCGATGTTCCACTGCAACGGCTGGTGCTTCCCCTGGTCGCTGTCGGCCGTCGCCGGCACGCACGTCTGCCTGCGTTGGGTGCGCGCGAAGGCCATGTACGATGCGATTGCCGACCACAAGGTCACGCATCTGTCGGGTGCACCGATCGTGATGTCGACCCTGCTCAACGCCAAGCCGGAGGAGCGGCGCGAGTTCAGCCACCGCGTCGGCTTCAACCATGCCGCCGCCCCGCCGCCGCAGTCGGTCATCATGAACATGCTGGCCGCCGGCTTCGACCTCACGCATCTCTACGGCCTCACCGAGACCTATGGGCCGGCGACCATCAACGAGTGGAACCCGGCGTGGAACGAGTTGTCCTCCGAGGAGATCGGTGGCAAGCGCATCCGCCAGGGCGTGCGTTACGTGGCGCTCGAGGACCTGACGGTCATGAACCCGGAGACGATGGCCGTCGTGCCCGCCGACGGCGAGACGCTGGGCGAGGTCATGTTCCGCGGCAACATCGTCATGAAGGGCTACCTGAAGAACCCGAAGGCCACCGAGGAGGCCTTTGCCGGCGGCTGGTTCCATTCCGGCGACCTCGGCGTGCTCCACCCCGACGGCTACATCCAGCTGAAGGACCGCTCCAAGGACATCATCATCTCGGGCGGCGAGAACATCTCCTCCATCGAGGTGGAGGATGTTCTGTATAAGCACCCCGCCGTCGCCTATTGCGCCGTCGTCGCCAAGCCCGACGAGAAGTGGGGCGAGACGCCGTGCGCGTTCATCGAGCTGAAAGCGGGGCAGACGGCAACCGCCGAGGAGTTGATCGCCTGGTGCCGGGAGCGGCTCGCCCACTACAAGGCGCCGCGCACCATCGTGTTCGCCGAGGTGCCCAAGACCTCGACCGGCAAGATCCAGAAGTTCAAGCTGCGCGAGATGGCCAAGGACGCGTGACGTCCTGGCCTTTTGGCCGGGCGGTCAAACGCCGGCCGAATGCCGCGCGGTCGTCTTGTCCAGGTAGCTGTCGAACCGCGCGCAGATCGAGCGGACGAACAGCCGGCCGTCTTCCGTCACACGGAAGCCGTCGTGCTCGGGATCAGGGCTAACGAGGCCATCGGCATCGTTGGCGACGAGCGTGCGGGCTTCAGCAATGACCGGCTCGGCGGCGGTGCCGTAGCGGGCGCGCAGCTCGGCTTCGGGAAAGTGCAGTTCACACATCAGCCGCTCGATGGCGAGCGCCCGCATCTCATCCTCGCCCGTCATGGCGTGCCCGCGCTGCGTCGCCAGCCGGCCACTCCCGATGCGGCGCTCGTACTCCGCCGTCTGCGGGGCGTTTTGCACGAAGCCCTGCGGCAGCTTGCCGATGGCGGAGGCCCCGAAGGCGAGCATCACGGGCGCCTCGTCGGAGGTGTAGCCCTGGAAGTTGCGCTTGAGCTGACCCTCGACCATGGGATCGCCGGGCAGCGCGAAGTGATCGAGGCCGACGCGGATGTAGCCGGCCGCAATCAGCATATCGGAGGTGAGCTGCGCCTGCAGGAAGCGCTGCTCGGTATCGGGAAGCGCGTCCGTCGGGATCAGCCGCTGATGCACCAGCCGCTCGGGCAGATGCGCGTAGCCGAATAGCGCGATGCGGCTCGGCCGAAGCGACAGCACCTGGGTGATGGTCTTCTCTAAGCTCGCCAGCGTCTGCCGCGGCAGGCCGTAGACCAGATCGACGTTGATGTTGCCGATGCCGTTGCGGCGGAAGCCCTCGATGACGGCGCGCGTCGTCTCGAACGACTGGATGCGATTGATGGCGGCCTGCACGTCCTCGGCGAAGTCCTGCACGCCGACGCTGACGCGGTTGACGCCGGCCGCTGCAAACGCCGCGATGCGGTCCTCCGGCATGGTGCGCGGATCGACTTCGACGG
>JBGSQO010000189.1:0-6147 GCA_041738055.1 Filomicrobium sp. | reverse complement strand
GGAGCCCGGTGACGCCAACGCTAACGCCGCCGCCTCCGTTCCGCCGAAGGATGCCGCCCCATGAGCGAACTGCTGGCCCCGTTCGCCTACGACTACATGCTGAAAGCGATGTGGGTATCGGCCCTGGTGGGGGCGACGTGTGCGTTTCTCTCTGCCTTCCTGATGCTCAAGGGCTGGTCGCTGATGGGGGACGCGCTCGCCCACTCGATCGTACCCGGCGTCGCGGGGGCCTACTTGCTCGGCCTGCCGTATGCGGTCGGCGCATTTGCGGCGGGGCTGCTGGCGGCCCTCGGCATGGCCTTCGTAAAGGCCCAGACCCGGCTCCGGGAAGATGCCGTCATCGGCCTCGTGTTCACGGCGTTCTTCGCCCTAGGGTTGGTCATCGCCTCGATCAATCCGATCTCGGTCAACGTGCAGGCCATCGTGCTCGGCAATATCTTGGCGATCTCGGATGCCGACGCGCTGCAGGTCGTCGCCATCAGTCTCGTGACGCTGGCGATCCTGATCGTCAAGTGGCGGGACCTGATGGCGGTGTTCTTCGATGAGGCGCACGCGCGTTCGATCGGGCTCGCGCCCATCCGGCTCAAGATCCTGTTCTTTACCCTGCTCTCGGCCGCCACCGTTGCAGCCCTGCAGACCGTCGGCGCGTGTCTGGTCATCGCCATGGTGGTGACGCCGGGTGCGACCGCCTACCTGCTGACCGACCGCTTCCCGCGGCTGATCGCCATCGCGGTGGCCATCGGCACACTGACGAGCTTCATCGGCGCCTACGCGAGCTTCTTTCTCGATGGCGCGACGGGAGGCCTGATCGTCGTGTTGCAGACGCTGGTGTTTCTGGCCGCGTTCGTGTTTGCGCCCAAGCATGGCGTGCTGGCGC
Organism: Filomicrobium sp.; assembly: GCA_041738055.1. Taxonomy (GTDB): domain Bacteria; phylum Pseudomonadota; class Alphaproteobacteria; order Rhizobiales; family Hyphomicrobiaceae; genus Filomicrobium. The sequence continues at coordinate 5,270 of JBGSQO010000189.1, read as the reverse complement.
AGCGTCGGCGCACGGCGGAGGCCCTCGCCCGCTCGCGCGACGAGGCAACGGGTGCCGCAAAGGTCGCCCTGATATGAGCGACCTCCTCGATCTGTTAACGGGGCCGCTGGCCTATCCCTTCATGCAGCGCGCGCTGCTGGCCGCCGTGCTGGTTGGCGCGGTATCGGCGGTGCTGTCCTGCTACCTGATCCTCAAGGGCTGGGCGCTGATGGGGGATGCCATCTCTCATGCCGTGCTGCCGGGCATCGTGACCGCCTTCATGCTCGGCCTGCCGCTGTCGGTCGGCGCCTTTGCTGCCGGCCTGCTGTGCGCGGTGGCGACCGGCTACCTCAAGGAAAACAGCCGCGTGAAGGAGGACACCGTGATGGGCATCGTGTTCTCCGGCATGTTCGCGCTGGGGCTCGTGATGTTCACCAAGGTCGATACAGACCAGCACCTGAACCACATTCTCTTCGGCAACCTGCTCGGCGTCTCGGTGGCGGACCTGATCGAGTTGGCCATCGTCTCGGTGGTCGTCTTGAGCATCGTGCTGGTGCGCCGGCGCGACCTGCTGCTCTACTGCTTCGATCCTGCCCACGCCCAGGCCATCGGGCTGCCGGTGCGGCTGTTGCACTACGGGCTGCTGATCCTGCTGGCGCTCACCATCGTCGCGGCGCTGAAAGCGGTCGGCATCATCCTTGTGGTCGCCATGCTGATCGCGCCCGGCGCCATCGGCAGCCTGATGACCGACCGTTTCGAGACCATGCTGGGCGTGGCGGTCGCCAGTGCCGTCGGCTCGTCGGTTCTGGGCACGCTGCTCAGCTTTCACCTCGATACCGCGACCGGCGCGACCATCGTCCTGGTCCAGGCGGGCCTGTTCGTGCTGGCGTTCCTGTTTGCGCCGAAGCGGGGTGTGGTGTGGGGCGGAACGAGGGTTGCGCTGAGGGCGCGTTAACGTCGGCCCGTTGATCAGCGGGTCCGACGGTGACCTATTCCGAACCACCCGGCATGTCGTCTGGGTCTAGCGCACCATGTCGAACAGCGTGCACGATAATCTCTTCCCGCCCAATCTCGTAGAAGATCAGATATGGATAGGGCACGACGTTGATGCGTCTGATGGTCGGCTCGTCCGTTGCACGGCCGGCGCGGGGATGTCGGAGGAGGAGTTCGAGCACTGTCTTGATCCGCGCCTTGACCTTGTCGGCTCCACGCGGTGATCGCGCGGTGATGTAGGACAAGGTGGCATCGAGTTCCGCCAGCGCGGGTAGCGTAAACCTCAGTTTCACAGCCCGTGTTTCGCCCAAACGGCGGCCACCTGGGCATCCGTTGCGAACTCCCCATTGGCAGCAGCTTGCCTGGAAATTGCGATGGCCTGTCGCTCGGTGTCAGACAGTGTGACAGCTGCCTCGCCAGCCTCCACTTCGGCAAGCGCCAACATCGCGCGTGCAATATCATCCTGTGTATCGGCCGGCAGACCACGAACGACCTTTACGGCGTCTTCCAGAAGCTTTGTCATCGTTCCCCTCCCCTACCTCAAATGTCGATCCCGAGATAGCCGGCCACCGCGAACACATCCTTGTCGCCGCGCCCGCACATATTCATGACCATCAGGTCGTCCTGGGGCAGGGTGGGCGCGAGCTTGGTGACGTGGGCGAGGGCGTGCGAGGGTTCCAGGGCCGGAATGATGCCCTCTAGCTTCGTGCACAGCTGGAAGGCGGTCAGCGCCTCCTTGTCGGTGACGGAGACGTATTTCACGCGGCCCGTATCCTTGAGCCAGGAATGCTCGGGGCCGACGCCCGGATAGTCGAGACCGGCCGAGATCGAGTGGCCCTCCAGGATCTGGCCGTCGTCGTCCTGCAACAGATAGGTGCGGTTGCCGTGCAGCACGCCGGGCTTGCCGCCGTTCATGGAGGCGGCATGACCGTTGGGCACGTCGAGGCCGTGGCCGCCGGCTTCCACGCCGACGATCTTGACGGTCTCGTCGTCCAGGAAGGGGTGGAACAGGCCGATGGCGTTGGAGCCACCACCGATGCAGGCGACCAGCGTATCGGGCAGGCGGCCCTCGGCGGCCAGCATCTGCTCCTTGGTCTCCCGCCCGATCACCGACTGGAAGTCACGGACCATCGCCGGATAGGGATGCGGGCCGGCCGCTGTGCCGATGATGTAATAGGTGTCGTGGACGTTGGTCACCCAGTCGCGCAGCGCCTCGTTCATGGCGTCTTTCAGCGTGCCCGCTCCCGCCGTCACCGGGTTGACCTTGGCGCCCAGCATCAGCATGCGCGCGACGTTGGGCTTCTGCCGCTCGGTGTCGAGCTTGCCCATGTAGATCTCGCACGGCAGCCCGAAGCGGGCGCAGACGGTGGCGACCGCGACGCCGTGCTGGCCAGCGCCCGTCTCGGCGATGATGCGGGTCTTGCCCATCCGGCGGGCGAGCAGGATCTGGCCCAGGCAATTGTTGATCTTGTGGCTGCCGGTGTGATTGAGCTCGTCGCGCTTGAAGTAGACCTTGGCGCCGCCGGTGCCGCCCGCCTTCGCCGCAAGCCCGCGAAAATGCTCGGTCAGCCGCTCGGCGTAATACAGCGGGCTGGGCCGGCCGGCATAGTGGGTGTTGAGGTTCGACAACTCCGCCTTGAAGGCCGGGTCGGACTTGGCCGCAGTATAGGCGCGCTCCAGGTCGAGGATCAGCGGCATCAGCGTTTCGGCCACGAACCGGCCGCCGAAAATGCCGAAATGGCCACGCTCGTCCGGCCCCGTGGCGTAGCTGTTGAGCTTCATCTCGGTGGGCAGGTCGGTCTTGATGGCCATCGTCGGGGCTTTCCTCTAAGGGGCTTTGAACAGGTACGCGCTGCAGGGATCGTTACATCAGGAGCGCCGCCTCAGATCTCTGGGGTGTCAACGATCTCTGGGGTGTCGTCGCTAGCTGTAGCGGTCTTTGCGGCAGCGAGAAAGCGGGCGATCAGCTCGGGCGATTTCTCCCCCGGCACGCGCTCGACGCCGGAGGAGACATCGACGATATCGGCCCCCGTCAGGCGGATGGCGGTCGCCACGTTCTCCGGCGTCAGGCCGCCGGCCAGTGCAAAGGGGATCTGGCCGCGCACGCCATCCAGGATGCGCCAGTCGAAGGTCAGTCCGTTGCCACCAGGAAGGGCATCCTCGGCGCGGGGATGCGGCTTGGCGTCGAACAGGATCAAGTCGGCGATGCCCGGCTGCAGGTAGTCCTGAGCGCGGTCCACATCCTCGCGTGTTGCAACGCCGAGCGCCTTCATCAGCGGCAGACCGGCGCGGGCACGGATTTCAGCCATGCGCTCCGGCGTCTCCTTGCCGTGCAACTGCAGGATGTCGGGGCGGACGTCGGCTGCGACTCGATCGATCAGCGCGTCATCGGGATCGACCAGCAGCACGACCGAGAGCGCGCGGCCGCGGGCATGGGCGGCGAGGCGGGCGGCGTCGGGCATTTCCAGGTGGCGAGGGCTCTTGGGAAACAGCACGAGGCCGATGTAGGCGGCGCCGTGGGCGATGGCCGCATCGAGAGTCTCGATCGTCCGCAGTCCGCAAATCTTAACCAGCGTCATCATCCGCCCCCTTCGACCTCTGCGCCTCTGGCGAAACTCTGGCCTCATCCGCGTCGATCGGGCGCCCGGGTCGCGCGCGGTATGGGGGCAGCGACCAGCCATACACGAGTGCGAGCGCACGCACGAGGAAGCAACCGCCGAAACCGGCTCCCGCGGCCAATATGGCCGGTGCCCCGATGCTGGTGAGCCCCACGAACAGGCTCGCGCCGACGATGGCGGGTATGACGTAGATTTCGCGGCGCAGGATCACCGGGCTCTCGCCGCCCAGAATATCCCGGATGATGCCACCGAAGACAGCCGTTATCACGCCCATGACAATAGCGATGAAGCCGCCCGTTCCAGCGGCAAGTCCTCGGTCCGCGCCTATGACAGCCACCAGCGCCAGACCGACGGCATCGAGCCAAAGGATCAGCCGGTAGCGCGACTCCGGGATGTGAGCGGTGAAGTAGACGAGGACCGAGGCGAACAGGGCGACGGCGACGTAGGTCGGGTCCTTGACCCAGAAGACCGGGAGGGATCCGATCAGAATGTCCCGGACGGTTCCTCCGCCGACGCCGGTGACGGTGCCGAGCAAGGCGAAACCGAAAATGTCCATCTGCTTACGGCTGGCGACGAGGGCACCCGTGACGGCGAAGACAGCGACCGACGACGTGTCCAGCACCCATATGAGCGTTGGCAGCAGATTTCCCGATAGCATTCGCCCGACACCATACGTCAAAAGGCTTCATCAGCGTCCAGCGACGACGAGGGCCTTGGCCGGGGCATTGGACGTTCGGGACGCCGGGACGTCCTGCTCGCGCTCGCGCATCAGGCGGTCGGCCTCGGCCTGCCAGCGCTTGGCCTCCTGCGTGCGCAGACGCGCCACATAGCGCCAGCGGCCCTGGTTCAACCAGACGGCGACGCCGCCGGCCACGACGCCGAGGGTGAGGGCGCCGAACAGATAAGCGTAGAACGGCAGCACCATCGAGATGACCGGTGTCTCCGGCGTGAACGGGTCGAGTACGAGGCGGACCTGATGCCGGTTGACGACGGCCAGGGTGATCAGGAACAGCGCCACGGGGAAGGCCACGAGCAGGGAGAAGATGCGCTTCAACATGGTCTCAAGGCCTTTCCACTGGATGCGCCGGAACGGAAGCGAACCCCCGCACCTTGGTCCTTTTAGCTTCGCCCCCGCCCGCGTCAACGCTTCCGCGAGATAGACTTAGCAGCTCATCACCCAGATCAGACGCGTACCACCCGGGGCTGCCGTCACAGTTGCTTACTCGCCTTGTGCGGCTTGTTGAGGCGGTCGCGCAGTTCCTTGCCGGTCTTGAAGAACGGCACGAACTTCTCGTCGACCGGCACCGGCGAACCGGTCCGCGGGTTGCGGCCCTCGCGCGCAGGGCGGTGCTTGACGGTGAACGCGCCGAAGCCCCTGAGTTCCACCCGGTCGCCGCGGGCCAGGGCATCGACGATCTCGTCGAATATGACGTTGACGATGCGCTCCACGTCCCGATGGTACAGGTGTGGATTGGATGTTGCGATCCTCTGGATCAGCTCCGACTTTATCACTGCCCCGCTCCCCTGGGAAAGCATTTGTATTTCCTCACTTTTCCGCAGGGTGCCAAACAGAGACGAGCCCGTCAAGGCCCAGTGTGGTCATGCCGCCTGCCGCGCTCACCGCCTCGCCGATGCCGCTGATGCCGCCGCCGACCACCGCCCGGCCGAAACTGCGGGCGC
>JBGSQO010000002.1:0-2704 GCA_041738055.1 Filomicrobium sp. | reverse complement strand
GCCGCCCTGCACGATGTCCCGCGGCCCGAGGGCCGCCCTGCACCGATGATCCGGCGGCCGGAAGGCCGCCCTTGCGCGTCGATCTTCCGGCGGCGGCCCGCCCGCCGCATCGATGAACGGGCAGGTGTGGCTACCGTAGCCGTTCATCCCATCAGGTCAGCAGCCGTGAAATGGAGCGCGCCGAAGCAGCGAGATCCATTTCGACCGCCGGCTGCACGGACGCGTTTCAGCTTCGAACATCGAAACGATCGAGCATCATGACCTTGTCCCAGACCTTCACGAAGTCTCGCACGAACCGCTCGTGTCCATCGCGGCCCGCATACACCTCGGCAATGGCACGAAGCTGGCTGTTCGAGCCGAAGACGAGGTCGCTGCGCGTCGCCCGGAAACGCGGCTCGCCGGTCTTCCGGTCGTCGAGCGAAAAGGTCATGCCCTTCTCATCCGCCTTCTTCCATTCATAGTCCATGCTGGTCAGCACGGTGAAGAAGTCGGTGGTCAGCACGCCGACCCTGGCGGTGAAAATGCCATTGGCCGATCCGTCGTAGTTCGCACCCATGGCCCTGAGCCCACCGACCAGCGCGACCCACTCGGGTGCGGTGAGCGTGAGCAGCTGCGCCTTGTCGAGGAACAGCTCCTCCGGTGCGACGTGCGGCGCGATCTCCGCCAGCCGATCGTCGGCATAATTGCGGAACCCATCGACCACCGGCTTCAGCCAGTTGAACATCTCGATGTCGGTCAGCTCCTGCGTCGTATCGCGGCGACCCGCCGTGAACGGCACCGCGATCGGAACACCGGCGTCCGCCGCCGCCTTCTCGAGCGCGGCGCAGCCGCCGAGCACGATGAGGTCGGCCAAAGAGACCCTGGTGTCGTCCGTCTGCGTGCCGTTGAACGCTTCCCGGACGCCGCGCAGCGCCGCGATCACGGGAATGGTCCGCTTGTTGACCGCCCAATCCTTCTGCGGCGCAAGGGCGAGACGGCCCCCGTTCGCGCCACCGCGCTTGTCGCTGTCACGGTAGGTGACGGCCGCCGAGAAGGCCGTGAAGACCAGGTCGGAGGTCGAGATGCCGGTCGCCATGATCGCCTGCTTGAGCGCGGCGACATGCGCCTCGCCGATCAGATCATGCTCACGCGGCGGGATGGGGTCCTGCCACAGGAGGCCATCCTCGATCCGGGCTTCGGGGCCGAGATAGCGCTCGGCCGGACCCATGTCACGATGGGTCAGCTTGTACCATGCCTTGGAAAAGGCCTGGGTGAGCGCGTCGAAGTCGGCCAGGAATTTTTCGCATATCCTGCGATATTCGGGGTCTGTCTTCAGCGCGATGTCGCTGGTCATCATCATCAGCGGGTGCATCTTGCCCGGGATGTGGGCATCGGGGGTCTTGGGCGCGCTCGGGTCGGTAGGGGTCCATTGCAGCGCGCCGGCCGGGCTTCTCGTCTGCTCCCACTCGAACTTGAACAGGTTTTCCAGATAGCTGTTGTCCCACCTCGTGGGATTGGACGTCCAGCTGCCTTCGATGCCGTTGGTCATCGTATATTGGGCGAATCCGGTGCCCTCCGGGTTCTGCCACCCGAGGCCCATCGCCTCGATCGGGGCGATCTCGGGCGGAGGTCCGACCTTGCCGGCGGCGACCATGCCATGGCTCTTGCCGAAGGCGTGGCCGCCCGCGATCAGGGCCACCGTCTCCTCGTCGTTCATGGCCATGCGGGTGAAGGTGATGCGGATGTCGCGCGCCGACCCTATCGGGTCGCCGTTCCCGTATGGACCCTCCGGGTTGACGTAGATCAGCGCCTGATGCGTCGCGGCCAGCGGATTCTCGAGGTCGTAGTCCGGGTCGCCGTTCTGGCCGCGCCAGCGCTTGTCGCGGCTGACCATGCTGTCGGCCGAGGAGGCATGCCTCGGGTCCCAGACCTCCGGGCCCCAATAGGTGCTGGTGTCGGCCTCCCACGCATCGCGCCGGCCGCCGCCAAAGCCATAGGTGGGAAAGCCCATGATCTCGAGCGCGCAGTTCCCGGTCAGGATCATCAGATCGCCCCAGGAGAGCGCGTTGCCGTATTTCTGCTTGATCGGCCAGAGCAGGCGGCGTGACTTGTCGGTGTTGCCATTGTCCCACCAGCTGCTGATCGGCGCGAAGCGCTGCAGCGCCTCGCCCGCACCGCCGCGCCCGTCGGCGATGCGATAGGTGCCGGCGGCATGCCATGCCATGCGGATCATCTGCGGCCCGTAATTGCCGTAGTCGGACGGCCACCAGGAAACCGAGGACGTCAGGAACGACTTTATATCTTGCTTCAGCGCCGCGAGGTCGATCTTCTTGAAAGCTTCAGCATAGTCGAAATCCTCGGCCAGTGGATCGGCCTGCGGGCTCTTGCGGTGGAGAAGCTCGACCTTGAGACGATCAGGATACCAATCCGAGAGGGCGGGCGGCGTGCCCAACGCGCCGCCGATGCGATCGCCGCCGAACGGGCACCTGCCGGCCATCGCGTGGCTTTTGGTATCGGTCTTGTCGTCTTGGATGTCGAGCACGGTGAGATCCTTTCTGGAGGGGTCCAGGCGCGTGGCGCAGGAGGTCAGAAGACAGGCGCTTGTGCCGCTGTCCCGTCGTTCGAGACGCCCATCGAAGGGATGGAGGGGACCTGCCCCGCCCGGCGCCCTCGTTCGTGGATGGAGCCCTGGGGCTGGACGGCATGGTGTCGGGCGGGGCGCGGA
>JBGSQO010000642.1:0-1857 GCA_041738055.1 Filomicrobium sp. | reverse complement strand
GAGGCTTGCGGTCGGCTCGTCCAGGAACAGCACCTCTGGGCGCGTGGCGAGCGCGCGGGCCAACGCCCACCGCTGCTGCTCTCCCCCCGACAGAAGGCGCGCCGGGTGAGCCCCGCGGCCTGCAAGTCCAACATCGGCGAGCAGGCGCTCGGTGAGTCCCGGCTCGCGGCGTCCGCGCAGGCCGAGGACGAAGTCGATATTCGCGGCCACCGATCGGCGCAGCAGGACGGGTTTCTGGAACACCATGGCGTGACGCCGCCGGAGGTCGTCGTCGAGCAGCAAACCGGCCCACGTCACGTCGCCGGCCGAGGGGGCGATCATGCCGTGCAGGAGCCGCAACAGCAGGCTCTTGCCGGCCCCATTCGGCCCCATGACCATGGTAATGCCGGTCGCCTCGATATCGAGGTCGACCGCGTCGACAAGCTGCCGGCCTTGCACCTCGTAGCTGAGGCCGCGCGCCCGCATGGGCAGCAGCGAGGCCGGACCTGTGGTCGCCACGTGGGCTGGCAACTCGGTCGCCTCGGGTGCGCGCGCGGCATCAAGCATAGGCGTACCTCTGCGCCGTTGCCCGAAGCCCCATGACGGCCGCGTTGACCAGGATTGCAAGCGTCAACAGGATCATGCCCAGCGCGAGCGCCAGGGCGAGGTCCCCCTTCGAGGTCTCCAGTGCGATGGCCGTCGTCATCACCCGCGTCAGGTGCGCGATGTTGCCGCCGACGATGATCACAGCGCCGACTTCCGCGATGGCCCGCCCGAACCCTGCGAGCGCCACTGTCAGGAGGCTGTAACGCGCATCCCAGAGCAGCGCGCCCATCATCGTCGTCGTCGGCACGACGAGCGACCGGAACTGCTCAGCATACTCTTTGTGGAGGTCCTCCAGCACCTGCCGCGACAGGGCGGCGATGATCGGCGTGATCAGGATCGCCTGCGCAATGATCATGGCCTCGGCCGTGTAGAGGAGGCGCAGGAACCCCAGCGGCCCGGCATTCGACAGCGTCAGGTAGACGAGCAGCCCGACCACGACCGGCGGCAGGCCCATCAGCGCGTTGATCAGCACGACCACGACGGAACGGCCGGGAAAGCGCGTCACCGCCAGCAGGGCGCCGAGCGAGAAGCCGATCGCACAGGCGATGACCATGGCCGTGAGGCTGACGCGCAGGGACAGCAGGACGATCTCGATGAGGTCGGCATCGAGTGACGCGACCAGACCGAACGCCAACCTGAATGCTTGCGCAAAATCCTGCATTTCGTGTCTGTTCACCGCAGTTTTTGATGCTGCGGTGAGCTTGCACATCTGTTTGCCGCGAGCAAGGCGAAAGTCCCGGTACTTTGGCACAGGTCAGCAGGCGTCCGCGGCAGCCGCGAGTGCCGCACGGGAAGGAATGCACGATTTTGCGTGTGGGGTGCTGCCGATGGCTCAGGACAGGCGAAAACCGCCCGAGCCGGCAGGGCTCAGGCGGTTCAATTGGGGGCAGAAACGAGTTCGAGGGCCGTGCCCTCGGTCAGCTGCCCTGGCCGATGGGGAAGTTCGCCGTCCAGGCTCCGCCGTCACTATCGCGCGCGCTGACGGTCATCGCGGTTTCGCCGTTGACGCGGTAGTCGAAATCGATGGCCGGGTTTTGCGACAGCGTGATGGAACCGGTCATCGCAAACACGAGATCGCGACCCTGCCGCACTTCCATTTCGGTCACCATGCGCAGCGGCGTATACAGCAGCGTCATCTGGTCGAGCACCATGCCCGTGTCGTTGGGGTGCGACAGCGACAGTCGCACCTTGGGCTGCAACTCGCTGGCGGCAACCGCACGCGGGCCGACGTGCTCGAGCCGCATCCGGCCCATGTTGGCGGCGATTTCGTGC
>JBGSQO010000571.1:0-6493 GCA_041738055.1 Filomicrobium sp. | reverse complement strand
GCCCTCCGCTGCCGAGGAACGCTTCGGCCTGTTCTTCGACCTGCTTCTCGACCGCCTGGCGCGGTTGGTCCGGACCCGCGCGCTGGGCCTCGGCGGTCAGCCAGGGGGCAGTCGTGGCGACGCAGACCTCGCCGCCCGCCTCATTCCGGAGGGCGAGCTTGCCACCTGGGCGGCCTTGTGGGGAACACTGACCCGCGAAAAAGCCGAGACGCTCGCGCTCAATCTCGACCGCAAGGCCCTGATCCTGGATACGCTCGCGCGCATCGAGGCGGTGGCCCGTCGGCGCCCCTGAGGGGCCGGCAGTGGCAGCCGTCGGGCCGGCGAGCCACCTTGCGCTGAGGCGCCGACAGAGGACTGCGAATGACCGCGACAGCGCCGAAGGGCAAGCCGTTCTACATCACGACCGCGATCTCCTATCCCAACGGCGTGCCGCACATCGGGCACGCCTACGAGGCGATCACGACGGACGCCATCGCCCGGTTCGAGCGCTGCGACGGCAAGTCGGTGCACTTCCTGACCGGCACCGACGAGCACGGCCTGAAGATGAAGCAGACCGCCCAGAAGGAGGGGGTCAGCCCGCTCGAACTGGCCGACCGCAACTCCGCCCGCTTCCGCGAGATGGCCGCCGCCCTGAACCTCTCCAACGACGACTTCATCCGGACGACCGAACCCCGCCATTATGCGGCCTGCCAGGAGCTGTGGCGGAGGATGGCGGCCAACGGCGACGTGTTCGTGAAGAAATACGGCGGCTGGTACTCGGTGCGCGACGAGACCTATTACAAGGAGGCCGAGACCGAGGCGCGGGATGGAGGGCGATATGCAACTCCGACTGGTACAGAGGTCGTCTGGCAGGAGGAGGAGACCTACTTCTTCCGGCTGTCGGCCTTCCAGGACCGGCTCATCGCCCACTATGAGGCCAATCCCGACTTCATCCTGCCGGTCGAGCGCCGCAACGAGGTTCTGAGCTTCGTGCGTTCAGGGCTCGACGACTTGTCGATCTCGCGCACCACGCTCGACTGGGGCATTCCCGTCCCCGACGCGCCCGGCCACGTCATGTACGTGTGGATCGACGCGCTGAACAACTATGTGACGGCGACGGGGCTGCTGTCGGGCGGCGAGGATCCCCGCGCCAAATTCTGGCCGGCGGACGTGCACGTCATCGGCAAGGACATCGTGCGCTTCCACGCCATCTATTGGCCGGCGTTCCTGATGTCGGCGGGCCTTCCCCTGCCGCGCCGGGTCTATGGCCATGGCTTCGTGCTCAACAAAGGGGAGAAGATGTCGAAGTCGGTCGGCAACGTGCTCGACCCCTTCGCGCTCATAGAGCACTACGGCGTCGATCAGGTGCGCCACTTCTTCCTGCGCGAAGTGACCTTCGGTCAGGACGGCAACTATTCGCCCGAAGCCATCGCCGTCCGTATCAACGCCGATTTGGCGAATGGTCTCGGCAACCTGGCCCAGCGCTCGCTCAGCATGATCGCCAAGGGATTCGAGGGCCGCGTGCCGACGCCGGGTGCGTACACCGCCGAGGATACCGCACTGTTGGCCAAGGCCGATGCCATGTACGCGCAAGCCCGCTCCGCCATGGATCGGCAGGCGATCAAGGCTTGGCTCGATGTCGTCTGGGACGTGATCGGCGAGGCGGACCGCTACTTCGCCAGCGAAAAGCCGTTCGACAAGTCGCATTCCCTGGAGCGCAAGGGCACTATCCTCTATGTGACGGCCGAGACGGTCCGCCAGCTCGCGATCCTCGTTCAAGCCTCCATGCCTGGATCCAGCGCCAAGCTGCTCGATCTGCTTGGGCAGCCAGAGGGCGAAGCGCGGCAGTTCTCGGCGCTGGGTGCGGGGGGACGGTTGAAGCCGGGGACCGAGTTGCCGGCGCCGCAGGGCGTGTTCCCGCGCTATGTGCCGCCGGTGGAGGAGAAGTGAAGGGAAGTCAAGTGCGGGGGCTGCGCGCCCCCGGACCCCGCGCAGGCTTAGCCTGATTCCCCTGGAGGGAATGGGTGCAGGGGCAAGCCCCTGCCGGGGGAGCGCGAGGGGCAAGCAGCCCCTCGCAGGCCACACAGGAATCCCGCGATGCTCGTCGATCACCACTGCCACCTCGATTTTCCCGATTTCGCCCAGGACCTGCCGGGCGTTGTCGCGCGGGCGCGCGCGGCGGGCGTGGGCACCATCGTCACCATCTCGACGCTCATCCGCCGCTTCGACACCTATCGCGCCATTGCCGAGGCCCACGACGACGTGTGGTTTTCGGTCGGAACGCATCCCCATACGGCGGACGAGGAGCTGGACATCCCGGCGTCCGAAATCGTCCGGCTATCGGCTCATCCCAAGTGCGTCGCGGTCGGTGAGGCGGGACTCGACTACTATTACAAGAAGTCCTCGCCGCAGGGTCAGGCGCAGGGCTTCCGCACTCATATCCAGGCGGCGCGCGAGACGGGTCTGCCGTTGGAAATCCACACCCGCGAGGCTGACGCCGACACCATCGCCATCCTGACCGAGGAGCACGCGAAGGGAGCATTCCCGGCCGTCCTGCACTGCTTCACGGGCGGGCGCGAGCTGGCTCTCAGGGCGGTCGATCTCGGGCTGCACGTCTCGTTCTCAGGGATCGCAACCTTCAAGACGGCACAGAACCTGCGCGACATCGCCGCCGAGATCCCACTCGATCGCATCTTAGTGGAGACCGACGCGCCCTATCTCGCGCCGCTCCCCTATCGCGGCAAGACCAACGAGCCGGCTTATGTGGTCCATACGGCAGCGGCAATCGCCGAGGCGCGCGGCATGACACTCGCAGCACTCGCGGAGGCGACGACGGACAACTTCTTCCGGCTCTACACCAAGGCGCGTCGGCCCAAGTCGCCGCCGCCGCTGGCCGCGCTCACGACGGGAGCTGGGGCTCGATGACCTATCAGCTGACGATCCTGGGGTGCGGGCCGTCCGGAGGCGTGCCACGGATCGGACCCAACTGGGGCCAGTGCGAGCCCTCCAATCCCAAGAACCGCCGGCGCCGGTGCTCGGTCCTCGTTCAGCGCTTCGACAAGCGCGGCGTCACGAGGGTGCTGATCGACACCCCGCCCGACATGCGCGAACAGCTGATCGACGCGCGGGTGAGCGAACTCGACGGCGTGCTCTACACCCACGACCACGCCGACCACACGCATGGGATCGATGACCTGCGGATGGTCTGCTACGCCATGAAGCGCCGCGTCGACGTCTATGCCGATACGGCAACCCGCGACAGCCTCGTGGCGCGCTTCGGGTATTGCTTCGAGGCCGCGCCCGGCTCGGGTTATCATCCGATCCTCACCGTCCACGACATCGAGCCGGGCAAGGCCGTAATGATCGAAGGCGCGGGCGGGCCGGTCGTCGGGCTCGCCATTCCCCAGGTGCATGGCGACATCGCCTCACTCGGCTTCCGCTTCGGCAAGCTCGGCTACTCGCCCGATGTGTCGGACCTGTCGGATGCTGCGGTCGAGATGCTGGCCGACCTCGACGTGTGGATCGTGGATGCCCTGCGCTACACGCCGCATCCGAGCCATTTCCACGTCAAGCGGGCGCTGCAGTGGATCGAGCGGGTGGCACCCAAGCGCGCCATCCTGACCCACATGACGACCGACCTCGATTACGACGCGCTGCGCCGGGAGCTCCCCGAGCATGTCGAGCCAGCCTACGACGGCATGCAGATCAGCTTCGACGGGGCGGTTTGAGGCTGCGGCTGAAATGAAGTGCGAGGGGCTTTGACCATCACTGGGAGTTGTGGCACGCCCGTCGCCCAGACGTAGGCAAACAGGCTTCGCCTGCGCGGGGTCCGGGGGCGCGCAGCCCCCGCACGTTACCCCGCACGCTCCTTCACCTTCGCCTCGTTCCAAAGCGCATCCATCTCGGCCAGATCGCTGTCGGCAGGGGAGCGGCCGGTCTCGGCCAGTCGCGCTTCGATATGGGCAAAGCGGCGGAGGAACTTGGCGTTGGCGCGGCGCAGTGCGGCTTCCGGATCGATCTCCAGATGCCGGGCGACATTGGCCATGACGAACAGCAGGTCGCCCAGTTCGTCTTGGATCTTGTCGCGGTCGGGGACAGTCTCTGCCTTTCCGCTCGGCAAGGCCACCTCCTCCAGTTCCGTGATCTCCTCGCGCACCTTGTCGAAGACGGGCGCCAAGGAAGGCCAGTCGAACCCGACCCTGGCCGCCTTCTCCTGCAGCTTCATCGCGCGGGTGAGCCCGGGCAGGCCAACCGGCACGTCCGCCAGCAGGCCCGTGCTCTCGGGTGTTTCGGCGAGGCCCAGCGCGGCGCGGGCTCCAGCTTTTTCCGCCCTTTCCTCAGCCTTGATGCGCGCCCAGAAGCCGGGAGCGGCCCCTGCCGCTCGCTCCTCCGGCGAGCCGAACACATGCGGATGGCGGCGGATCATCTTGCGCGTGATGGCATCGGCCACGTCGGCGAAGGCGAACGCGCCCTCCTCCTCCGCGATCTGGGAATGATAGACGACCTGGAGCAGCAGATCGCCCAACTCCTCCTTCAGGTCGACCCGGTCGCCCCGGGCAATCGCATCGGCGACCTCGTAGGCTTCCTCGATGGTGTAGGGGGCAATCGACGCAAAATCCTGGGCGAGATCCCACGGGCAGCCGTTTTCGGGATGGCGCAGGGCGGCCATGACGGCGATCAGATCAGGAAGCGTCTTGCGGTCGTCGGGCTTATCCGTCACGCGGGTGTTCGCCTTTGCTGCTATCGGCTAGGCTCAAGACCGGGGGAAGGTACGGGACGCGGGGGGCGCGGCCTGGGCGATCTGCTCCCGTCAGTCAGACTTCGGGGGCCGGTATGATCGTCGTGCGGTTTGTCGTCAATGCGCTGATCCTCGCGGGCGAACTGGCGTCGATTGCCGGCGCGGCGTGGCTCGGGTTCCATCACCCCTATCTGCTGGCGCTGCTGACGGCCGTGCTCGCCTTCGGCATGGGTCTGCATCTCGACCGGGCACGGCTTGCCCACGACTATCCGTTCTATTTCGAGGGCGCGACACCGAGATCGATGGTGCTGCTCAACCTCATGGCTTCAGGCGACGCGGCACTGAAGGCGGTCGTGGCCGGTCTCGTGGCGCTGCTGACGTTCTCGGGAACCGACCTCGACCGACGCTTCTGGACGGCCGTTGTGTTCGCGGTCGCGATCTTCGCGGGCTCGAGCCTGCTGCGACGGCTATCGCGGAGCCTCGACGCGCGGCCCTCCCGCTGGGGCTACTTCCGGCTGTCGGTCCCGCTCGGCTTCGTGTTCTCCTGCGGTATGGCGCTGCTGGCCTGGATCGGCCAGATCAAGGTCGCCACGCTCACCGAAATCGGCAAGAGAATCGTATTCGACCTTCCCGAGAAGCCGAGCATCGATCAGGTGAGCGAGCTGCTGTTCAGCCTGAAGCAGTACATCGACGGCATCGTCGCGAGCCTGTTGACCACCGTGCTGCCGGTCGAGTGGGCCCAGATCGCGAGCCTCGCCCTCAGCGTCAACGTGCTGACCGGGTTCGTTGCCGCCATCTTCGCCGTCGTGATCGCGGAGACGGTGCGGATGCTGGAGCGCGGTGCGTGAAGTGAAGGCGGGGGCTGAGCGCCCCCGGACCCCGCGCAGGCGAAGCCTGTTGCCCCGGAGTGCTCGGCTGACCGCCTAGACATAGAGTGCGCCGCGCACCTTGCGTTCGCATAAGGGATATTATGGAATTAGACGAGTGATGGGCGCGTTGTCTCAATGTGATACAGCGCGCCCTGGGCGCGACACCTCAACCCTCGTAGTTGTCTGCCACAAACCGATCGAGCAGGCGAACGCCCCAGCCCGAGCCCCAGCTCTGGTTGATGTCGGTGCGGCCGGAGTCCATGGCCATGCCGGCGACATCGATGTGGGCCCAGGGCGTATCCTTGTCCTTGACGAAGCGCTGCAGGAACTGGGCAGCCGTGCAGGCTCCCGCCCAGCGCCCGCCGATGTTCTTTATGTCCGCGTTCTTGCTGTCGATCAGCTTGTCATAGGCCTTGTCGAGCGGCATGCGCCAGACCTTCTCTCCGGTCGTCTTGGCGGCTGCTGACAGTTGATCGACCAGCGCGTCGTTGTTGGAGTAGAGGCCGGCGAACTCCTTGCCGAGAGCCACCATGATGGCGCCCGTCAGCGTGGCGAGGTCGATCATCAGCTTCGGTTTGAACTTCTCCTGCGCGTACCACATGATGTCGGCCAGCACGAGCCGGCCCTCAGCGTCGGTGTTCAAGACCTCGATGGTCTGGCCCGACAGCGAGCGCACGATGTCGCCGGGGCGCTGGGCGTTGTGGGAGGGCATGTTCTCGACGCAGCCGATGATGCCGACGGCGTTGACCTTGGCCTTGCGCTCGGCGAGGGCGTGCATCAGGCCGACGACGCAGGCCGCGCCCCCCATATCGCCCTTCATGTCTTCCATGCCCTGGGCCGGCTTGATCGAGATGCCGCCGGTGTCGAACACGACGCCCTTGCCGATGAAGGCCAGCGGGGCTTCCGA
>JBGSQO010000543.1:0-1773 GCA_041738055.1 Filomicrobium sp. | reverse complement strand
ATGCGCAAGGTCGCCGAAGAGGTCGGTTCGCGCCAGGGCTGGGCGGCGCCAGGGCCGCGCGCCAACTTCACGTGCTCGCTGTGCCTGGCCTGGCCCGACGGAACGGCCGAGATCCACGACGGCCAGGTGTTCGGCCACCTTGTTTATCCCCCGCGCGGGGGCAACGGCTTCGGCTACGATCCGATGTTCGTGCCCGAGGGCAACACCCGAACGTTCGGCGAAATGGAACCGGCCGAGAAATATGCGATCTCGCACCGCACCCGCGCCTTTGCCCTGTTCAAGGCGGCCTGCCTCTCCCATCTCCCGGTTGTCGGGGCATCTCCGGCAAGCCGCGACACGGAGGGCCTGTCGGCGGCGAGCGCCAACCTGTCGACACGGCTCGAACTGGCCGCCTTCGTGAAGAACCTGCGTGCCGATCTCGGCAAGCATCCGGAAGCATGGACGACGACCGACTTGAGCGTCTACCTCGACGCCCTCGCCGACCGGCTGGCCGATGCCGCACCCGCCGCTGGCGAGCCGGAGTGGCGGACACTGGCGAAAGCGCTGCTGGCGGCGACGAAGT
Source organism: Filomicrobium sp. (assembly GCA_041738055.1). GTDB lineage: Bacteria > Pseudomonadota > Alphaproteobacteria > Rhizobiales > Hyphomicrobiaceae > Filomicrobium. Next base: position 1,211 of record JBGSQO010000543.1, on the reverse strand, counting down.
GAAGTGCGGGGGCTGCGCGAGTTTTATGCTTGCGCCTTCCGACACTCGTTCCGAGAGCCGGCCGGAAGGCGCGCCCCCGGCCCCCCGCGCAGGCAAAGCCTGTTTGCCCACGTCTGGGCGACAGCCGTGCCCCGAACTCCAGGTGATGGTTCCAAGGGCTATGCCCTTGGGTAGGGGGTCGAGGCGGCAAAGCCCCTCGTCTGCACTGACCTTTGCCTGCAAGGAAGCAACCATGCCCGCGCACGCCTCCCACGACCCCGGCTTTGCCGTCTACATCCACTGGCCGTTCTGCGCGCAGAAGTGCCCGTACTGCGACTTTAACAGCCATGTCCGCCATCAGGGCTGGGACGAGGCGCGCTTCCTCGCCGCCTACCTCGCCGAAATCGACCACGTCGCGGAGCGAACCGGCCCACGCACCGTTCACAGCATCTTCCTCGGCGGCGGCACGCCCTCGCTGATGCAGCCGTCGACCGTCGCCGCCATCCTTGAGCGGATCGCCAACCGCTGGAGCCTGGAGCCAGACGCCGAGATCACGCTGGAGGCCAACCCCGGCTCGGTCGAGGCGGCCCGCTTCCGAGGCTATCGCGCGGCTGGCGTCAATCGCGTCTCGCTGGGCGTGCAGGCGCTGAACGATCCCGACCTGAAGGCGCTCGGCCGCATCCACTCGGTCGCCGAGGCGCTGGCCGCCATGAGAATCGCGCGCGATACCTTCGAGCGCACCTCCTTCGATCTAATCTACGCCCGGCCCGGACAGAGCCATCACGCCTGGCGCTCCGAACTGCTGCACGCGCTCGGCTTTGCCCCCGACCACCTCTCGCTCTACCAGTTGACCATCGAGCCGGGCACCATGTTCGAGCGCATGCACGCGGCCGGCAAACTCGTTATTCCCGACGACGACACCGCCGCCGAAATGTATGAGCTGACGCAAGAGCTTACAGACGCGATCGGGCTTTCCGCCTACGAGACCTCGAACCACGCCGAGCCCGGTCAGGAGAGCCGCCACAACCTCGTCTATTGGCGCTACGGCGAATACGCCGGCATCGGCCCGGGCGCCCACGGCCGCATCCTGACCGACGGCCGCCGGCTCGCGACCGTAACCGAGAAGCAGCCGGAAGCCTGGGCGGGTCTCGTCGAAGCGGGCGGCCACGGCATCGTCGAGACCGAGGTGATCGGCCCGGCCGCGGCTGCCGACGAGATGCTGCTGATGGGCC
>JBGSQO010000542.1:0-3571 GCA_041738055.1 Filomicrobium sp. | reverse complement strand
CTGGAAGCGGGCGACCGCCGAGCGGCGCTCACCGGCCACGGCTGCCCCGCCCGGAAGCTCGCCGGCTATCCGCTCGAACGTCTCGGTGAAGGCCTGCTCGGCCTTGGTCCGCATCACTGCCACTGTCATACTGCGCCTCCTCAGCGCTCATCGTTCCAACCTGTTTGGTCGCCGCGGTGCCGTCAGGCGGCCTTCTCGCCGTACTCGGCGTAGCCGGACTGCTCGAGTTCGAGCGCGAGGTCCTTGCCGCCCGACCGCTGAATGCGGCCATGCGCCAGGACGTGCACCTGGTCGGGAACGATGTAGTTCAACAGCCGCTGGTAGTGGGTGATCAACAGCATGGAGCGGTCGGGCGACCGCAGCGCGTTGACGCCGTCGGAGACGACCTTCAGCGCGTCGATGTCGAGGCCGGAATCGGTCTCATCCAGCACGCACAGCGTCGGCTCCAGAAGGGCCATCTGCAGGATCTCGGAGCGCTTCTTCTCGCCGCCCGAAAAGCCCGTGTTGACGGGACGCTTCAGCATCTCGATGTCGATGTTGAGGGCTGCCCCCTTCGCCCGGATCACCTTCAGGAACTCAGGCGTCGACAGTTCTTCCTGCCCGCGCTTTTTGCGGACGGAATTGAGTGCCGTCCGAAGAAACGTAATGCCGGCGACGCCGGGGATTTCCATCGGATACTGGAAGGCGAGGAACACGCCCTTGGCGGCGCGCTCGTCCGGGCTCATTGCGATGATCGACTCGCCGTTCCAGAGAATATCGCCGTCGGTGACCTCATAGTCCTCGCGGCCGGCGATGACATACGACAGCGTCGACTTGCCCGAACCGTTGGGGCCCATGATGGCGTGCACCTCGCCCTTGGGAACGACGAGATCGACCCCCTTCAGGATCGGCTTATCCTCTTCGATGATGCGGGCGTGCAGATTGCGGATTTCCAGCATGGTGCGACTTGGTCCCTTTATTCGAAGTTTTCGAGGTGCGCGCAGTGGAGGCGCACGCGTCAGTTCTTTTTCGACAGGCGGCGGCGTTTCGGCGGGCTTTCGCTGTCCTTGGCCCAACTCATCACGCGCGCCAGGACCTCCTCGTAGAACGGGCGGTCAAGAGCCGGGTGCTCCTGGTTGGGGTGCATGATGCTGCCATCGACGGCAATCGACATGTCGTCCCGCGCGCGAATGACCAGGGTCCTGCCGGATTTCTTCAGATGCAGCTGACCGTCCTTTTCCCGAATGGACACCCCGAGATCAGCGAGCTTTCCCAGATCGCCCGTCTCATCCAGCGTCTCGTGGAAATCATCGACGATGTCCTGCATACGCTCGATGCGATAGAGCCGATGGAATTCGGCCACATCGGCCTCGTAGGCCTCAGCATAGGCATTGGCCTCGGCCAGCAGCTGGCGGATGATGGCGTTTCGGCCCTTCTTCGTAGACATCTTACTCACTCCCAGTTCCAGGCTTCATCGCCAGTCTGACCCACGCCACCCCGAGAAGCAGGATCGCGATCCACATCGCTTCCGGCGCCACTAGCGCTTCCTGAGTGGCCATAGGCCAAAGCAGAGACGGGGGGAGTGGTAGTAAAGAGTTTCCATCGATCAAATGGTACATCGACTCCGCAACCTCAACCCACGCTGCCTTCGAGCGAAATGCCGATCAGCTTCTGGGTTTCGGCCATGAACTCCATCGGCAACTGCTGCAGCACGTCGCGCACGAAGCCGTTGACGATCAGAGTGACCGCCTCCTCTTCCGACAGGCCCCGCTGCATGCAGTAGAACAGCTTGTCGTCGGAGATCTTCGACGTCGTCGCCTCATGCTCGAAGTGCGTCGAGGAGTTCTTCGCCTCGATATACGGAATTGTGTGCGCACCGCAGTTGTTGCCGATCAGCAAGCTGTCGCACTGGGTGAAGTTCTTCGCGCCCGTCGCCTTGCGATGCGCCGAGACGAGCCCGCGATAGGTATTCTGCGAAAAGCCCGCCGCGATGCCCTTCGAGACGATCCGGCTCGAGGTATTCTTGCCCAGGTGGATCATCTTGGTGCCGCTGTCGACCTGCTGGCGGCCATTCGAAACCGCGATCGAATAGAACTCGCCACGCGAATTGTCGCCGCGCAGAATGCACGACGGATACTTCCAGGTGATCGCCGAGCCGGTCTCCACCTGCGTCCACGAGATCTTTGAATTGTCGCCCCGGCAATCGCCGCGCTTGGTGACGAAGTTGTAAATCCCGCCCTTGCCGTTCTTGTCGCCAGGATACCAATTCTGCACGGTCGAGTACTTGATCTCGGCGTCATCCATCGCGATCAGCTCGACGACGGCGGCGTGCAACTGGTGCTCGTCGCGCATAGGGGCCGTGCAGCCTTCCAGATACGAAACGTAGGAGCCCTTCTCGGCGATGATGAGCGTGCGCTCGAACTGTCCGGTATTCTTCTCGTTGATGCGGAAATAGGTCGAAAGCTCCATCGGGCAGCGCACGCCCTCGGGAATGTAGACGAACGAGCCGTCGGTGAACACCGCCGAATTGAGGGCTGCATAGAAGTTGTCGGACTTCGGCACGACCGAACCCAGGTACTTTTTGACCAGTTCGGGATGCTCGCGCATGGCCTCCGAGATCGAGCAGAAGATCACGCCCGCCTTGGCCAATTCCGCCTTGAAGGTCGTCACGACCGAGACGGAGTCGAATACAGCGTCCACAGCCACGCGCGTGCCCGAGACGCCGGCCAGCATCTCCTGCTCCCTGAGCGGAATGCCGAGCTTCTCGTAGGTCTTGATCAGCTCAGGATCGACGTCCTCGAGGCTCTTGGGACCTTCGCTCGACTTCGGCGCGGAGTAGTAGTGCAGGTCCTGGAAATCGATCGACGGATAATCGACGCGCGCCCAGGTCGGCTCCTGCATCGTCTTCCAGCGCTCATAAGCGTCGAGCCGCCACTCCAGCATCCAGGCCGGCTCGCTCTTCTTCTCGGAGATGAACCGGATGATGTCCTCGTTGAGGCCCTTGGGAGCCTTCACGCTCTCGATCGTCGTCTCGAACCCGTACTTGTACTGGTCGACGTCGATCTGCTTGACCTGCTCGATCGTCTCCTGGACGGCTGGCATCGGCGAACTCCTTCGTTGTCTCAGTGCTGCGGCGACGGCCTTGGCGGCGCGCCGGTGAAACGTGTTTTCAGGCCTTGGTGTGTCTCGATCCCTGGTTCCCCGGCTCAGGCGACCTTGCGGCCGGGTCGCTCGCCGACGACCTGCCGCCATGCAGCGAGGAAAGCTGCGACATCATCCCTGGTACTGGACCAGCCGAGACTGACGCGGATTGCGGAGGCCGCGCGCTCATCAGGCAGGCCCATGGCGCGCAGGACGAAGCTCTTGGCAATCTTGCCGGAGGAGCAGGCCGCTCCCGCACTCAACGCAACGCCTGCGAGGTCGAAGGCGATCACAAGCGTTTCGCCGCGGCGGCCCGGCAACAGGAACGCCGACGTGTTCGGCAAGCGGGCCGTACCAGCACCCGCGATCGCGACGTCCGGGTCCCTGACGGCGACCTCGCGCTCGATCTCGTCGCGCAACTCGGCCAGCCCCGCGGACCGGGAAAGGTCCT
>JBGSQO010000528.1:0-1791 GCA_041738055.1 Filomicrobium sp. | reverse complement strand
CGCCCATCCGCGCCGCCTGGGCCGACCACCTAGCCGGCCGCCGCGACCTGCATGACCGGCTCTGGAACGTGATGATGTTCGAGGCATGGCGTGACCGCGGCTCGACGTGACGTGGCGACACCAACTCCTTGCCGCCCCAGTCTGGGCCGTGACGGCAGGCGATGTCATTGAGCGATATCGGGCTGGCCGTGCCAAGCGGCAAGCGACACACGGCGCAATTGCAGCGCTCGGTCCGATGCATTAGAGCATCGTGGGTTCGGCACACCGGCGAGGCAAGGGCGGCCGGGCACCCTTGCGCGAACAGGGGCTCCCTCGGACTTTCGATCAGCGCTTAGGACTCCGGCCAGCATGCAGCACGACATGACGACAAGGAATGCGTCGCCGGCCATGGCGTCCGCCGGCATCATCGGATCGCTGAATTATATCCTGCACTTGACACGCGCCCGGATGCGCCAGGAAGTGCGCGCCTATTCGCTCGGCCTGCTGTGGTGGTATCTCGATCCGATCATCAACACGGTGATCTTGTACATCGTCGTCGGCGTCATCCTGGACCTGCGCACCGACGACATGATGATCTTCCTGATGACGGGCCTGCTGATGTTCCGCTTCCTGCAAGGCACGATTTCGCAGTCCACGGTCTCGCTCAATCCAGCCATGACGCTGTCGAACCGGGTCTATGTCCCCAAAATTGCGTTCGTCCTGCGCGACGTGCTCGCCGAGACCTTCAAGTTCTTGATCGGTGTGGCTTTCCTTCTCGTTCTTGCCCTGGCGCTCGGCGAAAGAGACATCGCGATCGGCGAAATTCTCATGGTGACGGTCGTGGCAAGCCTGTTTGCGACGGGGACGTCGATGCTCGTCGCGTTCGCCGCCGCGCTGGTGCGTGACGTGCGCCCCGTGATCGGCTACGTGTTTCGCGCGTTGTTCTTCCTATCGGGCACGTTCTTTGCCCTGGATAAGGTGCCCGAGGCGTGGCGCACGCTCTTCCTGCTCAACCCGTTTGCGCTGCTGATGCATGAGTTCCGGCTCGCCGTCAGTTCTCCTCAGGGACTCGATTGGCTGCCGCTCGCCATCTTGTTTCTGGTCTCCGCCGGCCTCGTCGCCGCCGGCACCGCGCTCCTGGTCAATTTCGACAGGAAATTCCCGAAATACGTCATCTGACGGGTAGCGCTGGCGCGAGGGCGAGGCATGCGGATTGTTATGCTGATCGCGACTCTCGCCCAGGGTGGGGCCGAGCGTGTGACGAGCATGATCACCTCGGCATGGGCCGCCGACGGGCACGAGGTTCATATCCTGACCTACGAGCCCCCCGCGGCCAAGCCGGCGTTTCCTCTACACGACGGCGTCCACGTGCACAGGCTCGACGTCATGCCACGACCGAGGTCAGCCGACCTCGGCTTGTTCAGAGTATGGATCAACGCCCTTCGCATCAGGCGCATCCGGCGTGCGCTGGCGCGCATCAAGCCCGACATCCTCGTTGCAATGACCGTCGAGAACAACGTCGTTGCCGTCGCTGCGGGCCGTAGCAGCAAGGTGGGCGTCGTCATCTCGGAACGGTCCCATGCCGAGCAGATGCCCGTCGGCCGTCTCATCGGATATGCCCGTCGCGTGCTGTATCCGCGCGCCGACCGCATCGTCGTCCAGTCCGCCGACCTCGGCGCGGCCCTCGTGAGGGTCGTCGGTCGCGACTTACCGTTGACCGTGATCCAGAATCCGATCGATCAGACCCTGGTTGCCGCAGCCCGTGCGCGCCGCAACGGCATGGCGCGCGACTTCACCGTCGTGGCGCTCGGC
>JBGSQO010000522.1:0-2092 GCA_041738055.1 Filomicrobium sp. | reverse complement strand
GCCGACCGGTGGGCTCTCGGGGCTCCCCGGGCTTCCGGGCGTTCATCACATCGTGGCGGTTGCCTCCGGCAAGGGCGGCGTCGGCAAGTCGACGACCGCGGTCAATATCGCGCTCGGCCTGCAGGCGCTGGGCCTCAAGGTCGGCATGTTCGACGCCGACATCTACGGTCCCTCCCAGCCGCGCCTGCTCGGTCTGTCCGGCCAGCAGCCCAATGCGACGGCCGACCAGCAGAAGCTCATCCCGCTGCGCGCCTTCGGCCTCAAGGTCATGTCCATGGGCTTCCTGGTCGACGAGGCGATGCCGATCGTCTGGCGCGGGCCGATGGTCACTCAGGCCCTGCACCAGATGCTGTTCGACGTGGCGTGGAACGATGGCGGCGATCTCGACGTGCTGGTCATCGATATGCCGCCGGGCACCGGCGACGTGCAGCTGACCATGGCGCAGCAGGTGCCGATGACGGGCGCCGTGATCGTCTCGACGCCGCAGGACCTGGCCCTCATCGACGCGCGGAAGGGCCTCAATATGTTCCGCAAGGTTGATATCCCTGTCCTCGGCTTCGTCGAGAACATGAGCTTCTTCATCGCCCCCGATACGGGCAAGCGCTACGACATCTTCGGTCACGGCGGTGCCGAGCGGGAGGCCGAGAAGCTGGGCCTCACCTTCCTCGGCGGCGTTCCCCTGCACATGGATATCCGAGAACTGTCGGATGCCGGCACGCCGGTGACCGCCGTTCGCCCCGACGGCCCCGAAGCGCAAATCTTCCGCGATCTGGCCATCAAGGTCTGGGAAGAGGTGCAGGGCTTGAAGGGCGTCGATGTGCCGGTGATGAAAGTTTCCAGCGACCGCACGAGCCTCAAGATCAGCTTCAAGGACGGCTACAGCTACGACCTGCCGGCCGAATATCTGCGCGTCATGAGCCCGTCGGCGGAAGTGCAGGGCCACTCGGCCGAGCAGCGCGTCACGGTGCCCGGCAAGCGCAACGTCAAGATCAAGGAGCTGAAGCCGGTCGGCAAGTACGCTGCCAAAATCGTCTTCGATGACGGGCACGACACGGGGCTTTACCCTTGGTCGTACCTGCTCGAACTCGGCCAGGAGCAGGGCAAGAAGTGGCAGGGTTATCTGGAAGAACTGGCCGCCAAGGGGCTCAACCGCGGTTGATGCGGGGGGCAGAGGCGAAGACGACGGCCTCATTTGTCGGCCAACACTCGGCAAGCCGGTGTTGGGCTGCCCCCTCGACCTCCACCAAGGGCTAAGCCCTTGGAACCATCTCCTGGAGTTTGGGGCACGCCCGTTGCCCCGACGGAGGCAAACAGGCTACGCCTGCGCGGGGTTCGGGGGCGCGCAGCCCCCGCACTTCACTGAACACCGCTCATGGGGGGGGCTCATTGGGGGGCTCCGGGCGGGTTGCACGGCGGCAGTCCATCAACTCCCATCGCCGTCGAAGACCATGGCCAGTCGCGCAAATTCGGCGACCGTCAGGCTTTCTGCCCGCCGCATCGGGTCGATATCGGCCTTCGCCAACAGCAATTCCGGCATCGGCGTCAGGCTCTTGAGGCTCTGGCGCAGCATCTTTCGGCGCTGGCCGAAGGCGGCCGCCGTGACGCGTCCCAACGTGCGAACGTCACACGCTGGATCCGGCCGTTCGATCGGATCGAGCACGACGACGGCCGATGAGACCTTGGGCGGCGGCGTGAATGCGTCCGGCTTCAATGTCAGGGCGACCCGCGCCTGCGCGCGCCATTGCGAAATGACGGCGAGCCGCCCATAGGCCTTGCTGCCGGGTGCTGCAACGATCCGCTCGGCCACCTCCTTCTGGAACATCAGGACCATGCGGCTGTACCACGGCGGCCAGGGCGCGCTTTCGAGCCAGCCGATCAGGAGCATCGTGGCGATTCCATACGGCAGATTGGCGGCGATGACGGGCCTTTCCGACGTCTCCCCATGCTGCGCCACAAGCCCTGGCCAGTCGGCTGTCATCGCGTCTCCGGGGACCACGGTAAGGCGACCGGCGTAGGCCTCGGCGACCGCAGCGAGCGCGGGCAGGCAGCGGTCGTCGCGTTCGACTGCGATGACACGCCCGGCGCCTTCCAT
>JBGSQO010000509.1:0-1948 GCA_041738055.1 Filomicrobium sp. | reverse complement strand
CGGAGCGGTTGCGGCGACCGAAATGATCTCGCCGGTCGTCTCATCGGCGATCAGGGCGCCGACAGCGGGGTTGGGCGCGGTCGTGCCGAGGGCGCGTTCGGCTTCCCGCAGCGCAATCGCCATCATGTGACGGTCGAAGTCGTCCTGGATCGTTCTATCGACCACTGCTCACACCAACATGCTCAAGATCTGACCTGCTGCTCGACAGGCCGCGCCTTCCGGCCGGCTCTCCGAAGGAGAGTCGGAAGGCGCAAGCAAGACTCGTCAGAGGCTTTCGGCTCTCCGGCGGGCTGGTCGTGCGCCGCCTGAGGGTTCGCTCGTCGCCTCACCAGGACCCGCAGTCGGCTCGGCCGGCAGGCTGACCGCAGCGGCGATCTCACCCAGCACGCCCTGGAAGTCGGCCGCCTCCCGGAAGTCCCGGTAGACCGAGGCGAAACGGACATAGGCGACGGGATCGAGCCCGCGCAGCGCCTCCATCACCAACTCGCCGATCCGGGATGAGGGGATGTCGCTCTCGCCCGAGGCCTCCAGCTGGCGCACGATGCCGGAGACCATTCGCTCGACCCGCTCGGGCGCGATGTCCCGCTTGCGGATCGCCACGGCAATCGAGCCCATCAACTTGTCGCGATCGAAGGGCACCTTGCGGCCGGAGCGCTTGAGGACGGTCAGCTCGCGCAGCTGCACCCGTTCGAACGTCGTGAAGCGGCCGCCGCAGTCCGGGCAGATGCGCCGGCGGCGGATTGCCGTGTTCTCCTCCGACGGCCGGCTGTCCTTCACCTGGGTATCCTCGCAGGCGCAGTAGGGGCAGCGCATCGACGCCTCCGCAGCTTTCCAAAGAGGCGGAGGTATGACCGATACGCGCGCCGCGATCAACAGCGGGCAGGCCACGCGGGCTCCGTTTGAAAAGCCCGGGCGGACCATCCGGCGTTATAGCAAGATTGTAGCCGACACGACGGTCGACTACCGTGTGTCCATGACAGAGCTGGCAGAAATCACCCTCCCGGATCGGGACATGACGTTCGAGGAGTTCCTGGCCTGGGCGGAGACGATGCCCAAGGAGGCCGGACGCTTCGAGCTGTGGGATGGGCGCGTCGTCGTCAAGAAGGGGCCGGCGGGCAGCATGAACGTAGAGCGGTCACAACATTGGGAGATGCGCGGCGCGTTGCTCAATGCTCTTCACGCAGCTGCAAAAGACCTTGGTGCTGAGGCCCACGTCGCACCGCAGGGACCAATTGTCATCCTGCCTCCAGGTGATCGCGCCGTTGAGCCGGATGGATTGGTCTATACAGGGCCAACCGTCGATCGCAACTCCTACGTCGTGCCAGAGCCGGTCATCGTCTGCGAAGTGCTGTCGCCCTCGACTGCCAAGCACGACATGAGCGCCAAGCTGGAGGGTTACTTCGCTCTGCCCAGCATCCAGCACTACATCATCGCCGATCCCGACCGGCCGATGCTGATCGTGCATTCGCGGGCGGGTGACGCGACGTTCACAACCCGCCTCGTCAGCGATCCGGGCCAGTCGCTGCGCCTCGATCCGCCAGGTTTGACGGTCAGCTTGGTCGAGGTGCTGGCGGGGTGATCCCCCGCGCAGGGGCCATTGCAAAGGCGCGTGTCGGTGAAGACGGGGGGCGTTGCCCCCTCGACCCCCACAAGGGTCTAAACCCTTGACCCATCACCTGGAGTTTGGCGCACGCCCGTTGCCCAGAGGCAGGGATTCGGGGTCCCCCGCGCGGGGTCAGGGGGCGCGCAGCCCCCTGAGTAGGCCTAACGATCAGCCGTAGATCGGGAAGCGCTTGCAGAGAGCGATGGCTTCCGCCTTAGCCTTCTCTTCGACGGCTGCGTTGCCGGCTTCGCCGTTGGCGGCGAGGCCCTCGAGCACGTCGGCGATCATGCGGCCGATGTCGCGGAACTCAGCGACGCCGAAGCCGCGCGTCGTGCCGGCAGGCGC
>JBGSQO010000280.1:0-2718 GCA_041738055.1 Filomicrobium sp. | reverse complement strand
CTGCCACGCCGGACCGTCGACCGGGAGCGCCTTGCCGCCCGACAGGCAGCCGCGCGAGTAAAAGCCGATGGCGCGGGCCGCCAGTGCAGCCGGCGCCGCCTTCTTGCCGAACAAATTCTTGGCGGGAACAGAGGGCTTGCTCGGCTTTGGCGAAGCGGCTGCTTTCGGTGCCGCAGCTGGGTCTGGAGCCCGCGCGGCGTCGGGCGCCTTCTCGGGCAGCGGGAAGTTGCCGTCGGTGGACTGCGCGGCCAGTGGACGGGAGAAGGTGGCAGCCAGCAGACCCACGGCAATTATCACGGCCCTGCGGCCTGCTTTCATCGACATGCGCAACGCCCCTCTTATACCGAACCGCAGACATTTTGACCTACCCCTCGGCAGGCCTCGCCTTCCGGCCGGCTCTCGGAACGAGTGTCGGAAGGCGCAAACAAGAGATAATGCCCCACGCCGCGTGGGCCCGCCCGTTCAATACGCAAGCCCAGGACCGGCCGCACCGGTCCCGAGCAACAAGTGCCAAGTCGTCCCGATGCTAGCCGAAGCTGCGACCAAAATGCGGCGACCGCGCCAAATTTTCCGGCTGGCCGGCTATTTCGGATCACGCGTCGAGTTCGACCCAGACGGGTACGTGGTCGGAGGGTTTCTCCCAGCCGCGGATGTGCTTGTCGATGCCGGCCGATCGCAGCAGGTCGGCCGCCTGAGCCGACAGCAGAATGTGGTCGATCCGGATGCCGTCGTTCTTGTTCCAGGCGCCGGCCTGATAGTCCCAGAACGTGTAGACGCCGGGTTCGGGATGCGTCGCGCGAATGGCATCGGTGAGGCCGAGATTGACGAGCGCGCGATAAGCGGCCCGGCTCTCCGGCTGAAACAGGGCGTCTCCCGTCCAGGCTTCCGGGCGCTTGGCATCGGCGGGCGTCGGGATGACGTTGTAGTCGCCCAAGACCGCCAGGGGCATCTCGTCGGCGAGTAGCGTGCGGACATGGGCCTCCAGCCGCGCCATCCAGGCGAGCTTGTAGGTGAATTTTTCCGTGCCGATGGGGTTGCCGTTGGGCAGGTAGAGGCCGGCCACGCGCACCGCCTTCTCCGGGCCGATGACGGTCGCCTCCAGATAGCGGGCCTGCTCGTCGCTGTCGTCTCCGGGAAGGCGCGCGCGCACGTCCTCCAGCGGTAGTTTCGACAGGATCGCTACGCCGTTGAAGCCCTTCTGGCCGTGGGTGACGACGGTATAGCCCAACTCCTCGAACATCTCGGCGGGAAAGCCCTCGTCGACGCTCTTGATCTCCTGCAGGCACACGACGTCGGGCGCGGCCTCCTTCAGCCACGCCACCGCCGTTTCCAGGCGGGCTTTCACGCCGTTGATGTTCCAGGTGACGAGTTTCATGGGTGGGGTCCTTCCCCCTCTCCACGTCCTTCACGGGGAGAGGGTCGGGGTGAGGGGCAGCGGCACATTCCGACCGCAGAGCGTTTGGCTGCCCCTCACCCTAACCCTCTCCCCATTGCAAGTGCAGGGCAATGCGGAGAGGGGACGGGTTGGAGCTTTCAGGACGGGAGGCGATCTTCCAGGGCCGCCAGCAAAAGGTCGAGGACGGCCGCGACATTGTCGCAAGCATCGCGGATGTTCCCGGTGGCGAGTTTCATCTTTTGCGAGACTTGGTTGAAACTAGCAGCTTCAGTCTTTTCGTTAGTCCTCGGAATGATCTCAAGCCGCTCCTGAAATAAACTCGGATGTCTCGATCGGGAAAAATCCGGTGAACCAGAGCAAATCGGATCGATTTCAAGTCCTCTCCCCCAACAAAATAGCGCGGTTCGTAGTTCACAGCAGAGCCGCGATCCCATCGGAGAAAGGTGACATCATTGCTAGCCAAGCTCAATCGGGTGGGGCGATCACAAAGTGCGTACCAAGTGCCTGAAGCACTTAGAGCCTTCAGACCCTCATGCTCCAGTTCGACATAAAGAACACTGCGGCCTTCTGGAAGATTCTGAGCCAGAGGAACAGCCTCGACAACATGATCGTACTGTCTTTCGGTCGGACTGATGACGACAGCAAGCACTGTTTCATCGGTCTCCGGCGAGGTTTTCGCGAAGTGATGGCGCGAACATTGGAGGACGGAGCCTGCTCTGACCGTAGCGTCTGTAATCATGACTCCCCTCAACCAAAACGCAAACGCTCGAAGCTATCCTAATCAGTCCACGCTCACATCGCAAAGCTCGTCCCGCAGCCGCATGAGGCGGTGGCGTTGGGGTTGCGGATCTGGAAGCTCGCGCCGATCAGTTCGTCGACGTAGTCGATCTCGGAGCCGGCCAGAAATCCGACCGAAACCGGGTCGATCAAGACGGTTGCCCCGTCGCGGGCCAGCACCAGATCGTCGGCCTCCCGGTCGGCCACGAGGTCGAACTTGTACTGGAAGCCGGAGCAGCCGCCGCCCTCGACGGACACGCGCAGCAGCTTGTTGAGCGGCTCCCCGGCCACGATCTCGGTGATGCGGCGGGCAGCAGCCTCGGTCAGGCGGACAGTCTCGGTCATCTGTGGTCCCAGCGGTTGCGGTCTGGCGCGAATTCGTGTCCTTCAAGATAGGGTGCGGCGGGCCAGTGTCAAACTTGGCGGTGGGGACGAGGAGCATGACGAGCACAGACGGCGAGGGGCACGCAGGCTACGGCGCGGGACTACGGCCCGGCGAGCGGCGGATTGCGCCCTATGCGGCCAGTGCCGTCCCGAGCCGGGGC
>JBGSQO010000475.1:0-2491 GCA_041738055.1 Filomicrobium sp. | reverse complement strand
GCGGAAGTGTGGATGGCACGACCGCCAGCCAGCGAGCAGGTGCGTCTGGCCGATCTCGACGGCCTGCTGATCCGCCCGCTGACCGAGGCCGAGATCACGACGCTGAAGGAGAGCATCCTGTCGATCGGTAGCGACTGGATGCGCGGGCAGGTGGCCGACAGGCTGTCGCCGTTGACGGATCGTGCCGAGATGGCAGCCTGGGACGGCTCGCCCGACAGCCGCAGCTGGACTATCCTGGCACGCAGCGCGAAGGCGACGTTTTCATCTCCCGAGGTGTCGTCCGCCCCGGCCGATCCCAACGCCAGCCCACTGACGCCTTCCCCCACGCCTGTCGAGTATTCATCGACGGGCTATGCGGGCGAACTGACCCGACACCTCCTCGCGATGCTGTGCCGGCCGCGCTGGTCGAATGGGGCGGTCGCTTCGGGCATTGCGATGCGGGCCCAGGCCCCCCAGTTCGGTGGCGACCTCGGGGCGATCAGCCAGAGGCTCTCCGATCCCGCCTGCAAAGCTGCTGTCGGCGTCTCGGATCAGATCCGCTCGGACCTGTCGACGGCCGCCGACATCGCCGGCAATCGGTGACGTTTGATACCAACCCGCTGTTGACGACAGGACCGAACCTCGGCGCCCTGTCGCGCCGCCAGACGGCCGACGGCAGTAGTGTGGCGTCGCGCCTTAATTGACCGGTCCGTGCAGCACGCTCATCGTCAATTAAGGCGCGATGAACGCCACACTAAGTTACTGAGTTTGCTAGTGGCCCTTATGTCTCGCCTAAATCGTCAACGGCTCCGGCTAGCACCCCGATTTAGGCGAGACGGGCCACTCGGCGCGGCACACGGGCATGAGGCTGTTCAGGATTCGGCGAAACCTGGGGGATGCGATGCGGGATAATGACCTCAAGGACCAGTCGACGCACTTCGCTTTCGGCAAGAACTGGGCCTCCTATGCGAACCTGATAGGTGAAGCGGAAATCGAGGAGGCCAGGCGAGGTCTAATCAAGCTCGTCCCGCCTGACGACCTCTCCGGACGCTCGTTCCTCGACATCGGCTGCGGATCGGGGGTGCACGCACTGGCAGCCGCGCGGTGTGGTGTCTCGCGCATCATGGCAACCGACATCGATCCCGACAGCGTGGCGACGACCCGGCGTGTACTCGAAGGACATGCCGTGACGGCACCCTGGCTGGCAGAGCAGGTCAGCGTCTTCGACCTCGATCCCGCCTTGCACGGCACATACGATGTCGTCTACTCCTGGGGCGTGTTGCATCATACCGGAGCTATGGTCGAGGCCGTCGGCAAGGCTGCCGCAATGGTGGCGCCCGGCGGTCTGTTCGCTTTTGCTCTCTATCGCCGAACCCGAATGGACCGCTTCTGGATCGCGGAAAAGCGCTGGTACGCTCGCGCCCCGCACTTGCTGCAGAAAATTGCTCGCGGGGCCTACATGACGGCCTACGCCACGGCTTTGACGTTGAAGGGGCAGAACTTCGGCAAATTCGTCTCCGACTACCGGACCACGCGCGGTATGGACTGGCAGCACGACGTGCACGACTGGCTCGGCGGCTATCCCTACGAGGCCATCCTGGCTCCCGAGGTCGATGAGATGATGGCGCGACTGGCCTTCGAGCCGGTTCGGGTCTTCGCCCACCCCCTGACCACCGGCCTTCTTGGATCGGGTTGCGACGAATATGTTTACCGGCGGCGGACCTAGAGCATTTTCCGACGACGTGGACACCGGTTCATCGAAGAAAATGCGACAAAACAAGACGCTAGAGCGCGCGTCCGTTTCCGTAGGATCGGAAAGCGCTCGAGCCAGAGTGGGCAACGGAACCGTCTCAGCCGCGACCAAGCCTCTTGCGTCTGCACGCACGCAGCCTTAAAGTAGAACATTAATCGAACACTGTCGGGTACCGCACCTACGGGATAAAGGTTTGGCTCGGGATCATCTCCCGCGTTCATGGGCATATCGCCAGCGTAGTGTGGACAACCGCATGCGCTTGCCGATCTGAAGTCCCGGTTGGACTACTGTCGAGGCAAGAAAGCGAGTCGGCGCCGGCAAGGGCGCCCCATCCGAAGGAGCCAAATATGGCGGGTTCAGTCAACAAGGTCATCCTCATCGGCAACCTGGGCAAGGATCCCGAGATCCGCCGCACCCAGGACGGCCGGCCCATCGCCAACCTGCGCGTCGCCACGACCGAGACGTGGCGCGACAAGGCTTCCGGCGAGCGGCGCGAGAAGACCGAGTGGCATTCCGTCGTGATCTTCAACGAGGGTCTGTGCCGGGTGGCCGAGCAGTACCTCAAGAAGGGCGCCAAGGTGTACATCGAGGGCCAGTTGCAGACCCGCAAGTGGCAGGGCCAGGACGGCCAGGACCGCTACTCGACCGAGGTCGTGCTGCAGAACTTCAACTCCACCCTGGTGCTGCTCGACAGCCGGGGCGAGGGTGACAATGCCGGCGGTGGCTTCTCGGCTCCGGCCGAGCGCAGCAGCAACTACG
>JBGSQO010000407.1:0-1695 GCA_041738055.1 Filomicrobium sp. | reverse complement strand
GGTAGGCCGATCCGTCGCGGGCGGCGTAGCCGAGCCCCGGGAACGACAGGTGATAGCCGAGCATCAAGGCCTTGTCGGTCGCCATCATGTCAAGCAGCTTGCGGCGGGAGGCTTCGCCCTGGGCCGGGTCGGTGTCGACGCCCGCCCACCAGCCGGGGTTGGCGAACGAGATGTAGGCGTGGGTCACCGCATCGGCCGTGACGATCATGGTCTCCGAGCCGGACGCGACCGCCACGGCGATATGGCCAGGGGTGTGGCCCGGGGTGTCGATGGACACGATGCCAGGGACGATCTCGTCGCCCGGCTTGATGCGGCGGATCTTCTCGGCCAGCGGCGGCAGGTGCTTCTTGGCGCCCAATGCAAATCCCTGGAACTCAGCGGGAAGTTTGCCGGCGGCTTCGTCCGTCGTCCAGAAATCCCACTCGCGCGCCGTGATGATGTGCTCGGCGTTGGGGAAGCGGGGCGCGTCCGCGAACTCGTCGATCAGGCCCCAGATGTGATCGGGGTGGCCGTGGGTGATGACAACCTTGGTGATGCTGGCGGGATCGATGCCGGCTGCCGCGAGGTTGTCGGTGAGCTTACCGGCGGTCGGCTGCCAGTTCGGGCCGCCGCCAACGTCGATCAGCACGCGATCCTTGCCGGTGTCGATGACCGGCAGGTTGACGTGCGCGGTGCGCGTCGCCGTCGGCTGCAGGTTGGCGGTCAGGAAGGCCTTGACGTCATCGGGCTTGGCATTGGTCGCGAACGCTCCAACGGGCAACTCGTAGGCGCCATCGGAAAGGATCGTGACGCCGAAGTCGCCGAGCTTGAAGCGGTAGTAGCCCGGCACCTGACCGCCGGCGTCGGCCAGCCCCCGCGTCGGAACGATGAGGCCCGCTGGCAATGTCAACGCGGCAGCAGCCGTGCCGGCGAGCAGCGATCTGCGGGAGATGCCGCCAAGCGGCTCGGACGACGGGTGGATTTGGGGGATGCGCGTGCCGCTCATATGCAAGCCTCCTGATATGGTGAGCCGACCATGGGAGAGGTTGCCAGCCACGTCAACGGGCGTGGTGTGCGGGTGCGAAGGCTCTTGCCCGTCACGCGGCCTCTGGAAGGCGCTCACGGAACGGGCTATGGAGGCTGGTCCATTTCCGGTGTCCGAACGTTCCTGACCCGGCCAACAAGAAACTCCCGAGGATCGCTCGATGATCGCACGTTTTCGCCGCACGACCGCCGCCGCTGTTGGTCTTGCCCTCGTCGCGGCTGCGTCCGTCGCGTTCGCGCAAGCCACCCAGCCCGCGCCCGAATACTCCGACCAGGCGCTGCTCGATGCCGCCTATAACTATTGCGCCTCCGTCGAGAACCGGGGCGTCAAGTCGTGCGACTGCGAGCAGAAACTGCTGGCCCAGCCCGACCGCCTCGACGACGAGGGCAAGCACATGGCGTTCTGGTACTGGACCGACCAGCAGCGCTTCAAGACGGAGTACGAGACCCGCCGTTCGGCCAATCCCCAGTGGCAGGAGGGTTTTGCGCTCAAGATGGCGAACTGGGCGGCCCTGGTCACGGCGGCCTGTGGTTCTTAAGCCAACCGGCCGGGAAGCCTTGGTCTGGGTGAAAACCGTCAGCGACCCCGGACGATGGCCTGCCGGCTAGCGGTTCTCCTGCTCCCGCGCAACAGCCCGCCAGCCACAGCACCCAGGGCAACGGCCATTCCAC
>JBGSQO010000269.1:0-2529 GCA_041738055.1 Filomicrobium sp. | reverse complement strand
CCGCCGCCACCGGCACGCCCGGCGGACAGCCGTCAACGGTGGCGCCCAGCGCGGGGCCGTGGCTCTCGCCCCAGGTGGTCAGGCGGAAGAGATGTCCGAAGGTGTTATGTGACATGAGCGGGCGAGCCGTCTTTGCAGGGTTGCGGCGGAGCGGTGCGTGACTTCGGCAGGCCCGCCGAGGCGACGCACAACCGTTGCGCGGACAGGTTGTGGCGGCGTGGAGCCTAAACCCGGTGGTGCCGAATTGCCGGCGGGTGTGTTTGAAAAGACTCTTAGGCTCCACCCAAGCGCATCGCAAGCCGCGTGCGACCGGCTATCAGCGTGACAATGCAAGGCAACGCAGATTATGACTATCGCGTGTGCAGTGTGATTCTGAACGTGGTCATGTCTTCCCAAGACGAACCGCGGACGGAAACCCCGATATCCACCTCGTTCGATAGGGTCTGAGCCCCTCGCGGCCGGCCACTTATGATAAGAACGCGACGGTCGAACGTCGGGACATGCTGAGTGCGTGGCGCCTCCACGGCGCGAAACGCGTGATGAGTTTGTCCTTAGTCGGAAGACGTATCCCTGGCCGAGATCCCCGTGCTCATGCTCGGTCGGACTAGCCAACCGGCAGGGAAGCGTCTGGCGACAATCGGGGGCGCTCCCGCCGGAATTGAGCAGCCGGTTCCGAGCTGGCCCCGATCGGTGTTTGGAAGGGACCGGAGCTGCCGCTGCTCCGGTCCTTTTTCTTTTTTTGCGCCTTCCGACTCTCCTCCGGGGAGCCGGCCGGAAGGCGCGCTGCCACCCGGGCCCTACAGCCAGGACATATCCCGACCACGGATCACGAGGATGCGGTCCTGCGGGACCTCGAGGTCGAGGACGCTGCCTTTCTCGATTCCCAGCAGGTGACACCGCAGGGCCCTGCTGACGCCGCCGTGGGAGGCGATGACACAGTCGCGCGATACGGTCTCCAGGAACCCCAGCAGGCGGCCGGTCACATCGGCCAAGCTCTCGCCTCGGCTGGGGCGCCAAAAGAAGGGATCGGCCTGCCGACGCTGCAGGGCTTCCGCCTCGGTCACCTTCAAGTCCGAAAGGAGCTGGCCCTGCCAGGCGCCATAGTGAAGCTCGATCAGCCGGTCGTCGGTGCGGAAGTCGTGTGGATCGAGCGCCAGCGCGTCGCGGACGATGCACATGGTCTCGCTGGTGCGCGACAGGGGGCTCGCCACGAAGTCGGCTCCCGCAATGTCCGGTAGCAAGCCGCGCAAGGCCTCGCCGTTGCGGCGGGCTTGGGCGCGGCCCTTTGCGTTCAGCGGAATGTCGGCCTGGCCCTGGTAACGGGCCTCCGCGTTCCAGTCGGTTTCGCCATGCCGGATGAAGTAGAGCGTGACGTCATCGCGCATCGTTAGTGCTCCGGGCACGGCGGGTCGTGGAGCCGGGCAGCTTCGAGCGGTCCGCCCGCATCAGCCGTCGTCGCTCCGGGACACCGTAATGTCGGGGGCGTCCTCGTTCTTCATGCCCTGCACATGGTAGCCGGCATCGACGTGGTGGACTTCGCCGGTGACGCCGCGCGACAGGTCCGACAACAGATAGAGCCCCGACGCGCCGACCTCCTCGATGGTCACGGTCCGGCGCAACGGCGAATTGTACTCGTTCCACTTCAGGATGTAGCGGAAGTCGGAGATGCCGGAGGCTGCCAGTGTCTTGATGGGGCCGGCCGAGATGGCGTTGACGCGGATGCCCGTGCGGCCGAGGTCGGCGGCGAGATAGCGGACGGAGGCCTCCAGCGCGGCCTTGGCGACGCCCATCACGTTGTAGTGAGGCATGACCTTTTCGGCGCCGTAGTAGGTCAGCGTGATGATCGAACCGCCGTCGGTCATCAGTTTTTCCGCCCGCTGGGCCAGCGCCGTCAGCGAGTAGCAGGAGATCAGCATGGTCTGGGTGAAATTCTTCTCGCTGGTCTCGACATAGCGGCCGTCCAGCTCGGCCTTGTCGGAGAAGGCGATGGCGTGCACCAGGAAGTCGAGCCGGCCCCAGGCCTGCTGCAGGCGGGCGAACACCGCATCCATGGAAGCCGCATCCGTCACATCGCACGGCAACACGAGGCCGGAGCCGATCTCGGCGGCCAGCGGCTCGACCCGCTTCTTCAGGGCATCGCCTTGATAGGTCAGCGCGATTTCGGCGCCCTGAGCGGCGCAGGCCTTGGCGATACCCCACGCGATGGACCGGTTGTTGGCGACACCCATGATAAGGCCCCGCTTCCCGGACATGAGTGTGCCCGTGGTCACGTTCGCGCCAGATGCCGGTTCCGTCATTGGACGATGCCCTTTCCACAGTCCCCTTCGTCGTGCGGCGGCATCCTACACAAAAGGGGCGGGCGGTCCAGATGCGCTTGAGGCGGCCGTTCAGCTTATACCGGTCCGTCGTGGCTACGGGGCAGTGCTCGCCTGGCTGGCGGGCCGGTCAGCTGCCCAGCTGCCACACGCCGTTGGCCATGCGGCATGCGGCGGACTCGTGGCGGGCACTGGTCAGGCCGGACGTCATGAC
>JBGSQO010000382.1:0-6005 GCA_041738055.1 Filomicrobium sp. | reverse complement strand
GCGTTCCACGCGCTTGGCGTCCAGTTCGCCGCGCAGGTCCAGGTAGGCCTGTGCGTCGGCCAGCTTGCGGCCGGCGATCTCGTCGCGGTTCACCGCCGCAAAACTCAATGCCGAGACCAGCGAGTAGACAGTGATGACCAGCCAGAGGCTCGCGCCCGACAGCCATTCGGCAACCTTGCGGCGCTGCCAGGCCCAGGCAATGGCGAAGGGCAGGATGATCTTCAGGCCGTCGGCGCACACCGACGCCAGACCATAGGCCCAGGCGTCGCCATCTTCGGCCCCCAGACGGATGCCGAAGCGCCAGTTGGCGATCATCGAGACGATTACGAGGCCTATCGAGACAGGAAGGCCGATCAGGAGAACAAGCCAGCGCATGACATCACCAGAGCCGTGGTTGCGACGACGCACATCTGCGTCGATGCGATCCTACGGCGATGCGGCTCTGCGGGTGATCGTGGATCTTTGCGCACGTTTGCCATTTTGGCCGCAGCACTGCGCTGGCGAAATTGTCACGCGATCTTCACGCGATCGACGCGAAATTGTAACGCAGGATTTCTATATCGCCTCGCGTTGGCAGGTTGCCCACAGTTTTATAAACAGGCTTATTCACAAAGGAGATTTTACGATGACCGACAGACAAGAATTTTCACTCGCAGATGCGAATGCTCAAATCGAGGCGGCACGCCGGCTCGCGTTCGGATCGAACAAGTACGCCACTCAGGAAGAGAAGCGCGCGATGGCCAACCAGGCCGGTGCTTTCGCTGCTGCCGAGATCGCGACCCACCACGTCGTCGATCTGCCGACACGCAAAGTCGCCGAGCCTGCTGAGCAGGGTACGATCGATCAAGGCCAAGAGCGCGCTCGCGGCTAATTCATGCGATATGCGAGAGGGGCGCATCCGCGTCCCTCTCTCGTATTATCCCTTTCCCGAAAACCATCCATTTCAAGACACGCCCATGCACGCTTCACTCGATCACTCCGGTTTCGCCCATGCCGGTCCGCCAATTCTTCATGGAGAGCCTCGCATTTTGCCTCGCCGGCACGCCGATATCATCGATCCCGATGCATTGTCCCATAATTATGTCTCGATTGATTGTCCCGATTTTACTGGCATTTCACGACTTTCGAGACATAATGTCCGAATGCGTATTGGCTATGCCCGAGTTTCAACTTCCGACCAGTCGACGGATCTGCAGACCGACGCCCTGACGCAATCGGGTTGCGAGAAGATCTTCACCGAGGTCGCCTCCGGCGCGAAGGCCGATCGTCCGGAACTCGCCAAGGTCATCGATTATCTGCGCAAGGGTGACACGCTCGTGGTCTGGAAGCTCGACCGTCTCGCGCGATCCATGTCGCAGCTGATCTCGACGATGAACGAGCTGGAAGCCCGCGGCATCGGATTCCACTCGCTCACCGAGGCGATCGACACCTCCACATCGACGGGCAAGTTCACCTTCAACATCTTCGCAGCCTTGGCCGCCTTCGAGCGCGAGCTGATCAAGGATCGCACTCAGGAAGGATTGCGCGTCGCCGCCGCACGTGGCCGCCGGGGCGGACGCCCGCGAGCGCTCTCGGACGAGCAAAAGCGCATGGCCTTGGCCATGCTCAAGGTGGACGACATCACCGCCAAGCAGATCGCCGAGCAGCTGGGCATCGGGCGCTCGACGCTCTACCGGCATATTCCCGAAGCCCGTAAAGCAGCCAAGGATGCCGCTTATTGATCCGGCATCGTGGCCCGTGCAGATGAGGCCTCTGCCCGTGTTGGTCTCGTCCTCGTTATCTGCGGTGTCGACCACGCTTCGGTGACCGGGCCGTTTGCCGTCGCGTTGATTGCTTCTCCGATCCTTTCGATCCGACCCCACCACCGCGGCTTGAGGGTCTGAGACCTTAGGCCCATCGCCGCCCTCACGCCTGCAACCCCTGAAGGGGTCCTCCACTTCGTTGCGGTCCTTCGGATGCAGTCAGGCAGCGACGCGCCTTGTCCGGTTCTCAGACGCCACGGTGTTCGGGGCGTCAGAACCCGAAGAAGGAGAAGTCTCATGACAACACAACAAGCCAAACAGCGGCCGACCTTGCGCGCCGTCGTCAACACCGGAACCCGCGAGGAACCGAACTATGTCGAGGTGGGCGCCGCATGGCCGCACAGACGAGGCTTCACGCTGAAGCTCAAGGATCAGGCCGGCATCGTCACCGACGTGCTGCTGTTCACGATCACCCCGAAGACGGCAGCTGCCGGGGCAGGCGCGCAATGAGCGCGCCTCGCACTTACGTGGTGGCGTTCAGCGATACGCGTCGCTGGCAGACCACCGTCACGGGCGGCGGCCCTGACGAAGCAATGTGGATGGCTGAGCGCTACTGGGATGCCGGCGGCGTCGACGGCGATCACCCCTTCGATCTCATCGACGATTGCACCTTCGATCAGCCCGAAGCGCGCATCGAGGATGAGCCGCCGCCCGAGCGGGACTGGTCGGTCGCATTTCATCGTGCCGGTGTTCACAAAACCGGCGTGCGAGCACGGACCGAGGACGAGGCCATCGAGATCGCTCAAGCCATGCTGTTCGAAACCGACATCGCTCTGTTCGATCTGGTCTGGTGCGAGGACACCGAGTGGCAAGCTCAGCTCGTCGAGACCAACCTCTTCGATGGAGGTGCGTCATGCCGATAAGCACCTGTCACACCTGCGGCGGTCACTACCAGTGGGACTGGGAGGACGCCTTCGACAAGTTCGGCTTCGGAGACGGTGACGCCCAGATCGAGACCGACACCGTCGTGGCGGTTCTGGAGAACGCCGGCTATCGCGTCGAGGCCAATCCATGGGGGCTGCACAACGTCGTCATACTGTCGATCAAGGATCGGGACGGCACCGAGCTGATCCCCGACACGGTCACGTCGGGCTATGACGCGCCGCGCAGCTATCTGCCGCGCAAGATCATCAGGCTCCTCGACCGGGAACTCGGCAAAGGAGGTCAATCATGAGTGCCGTCACCAACGCCAAGGCGTTCCGCGTCAGCTGCGAGGAGACCTTCGAGCGCTACGTCGATGTCATCGCGTGTGCCGAGTGGCAGGCGATCGAGATCGCCCGTCAGCTCCGCGACAATCATTGCGACGTGTTCTGGAGCGTGAGCGAGGAGCCCATCGACATCGGCAACTGGAAGACCGTTCCTCTCAAGATCGGAGGTCAGCCATGATGTTCCGCGTCACACTTTCCGATGAACGGCTCTATTGCTTCGATCTGGAGGCTTCATGCGCCGCCGATGCCATCGAGCTGGCGCAGGACCTGGCCGAGCACAGCGACGACGATCCCCGCCTGCGTGAACTCGGTGGCTCGTTCCATGATCTGGTCAGCTGCGTGGAGGTGCCCCTATGAAACGCACCTCTCGATTGGATCTTGCCGAAGAGGTGGCACTCGTCACGTTCCTCATGATGGAGGCTTTGAGTTCCCGCGACGCGAGTCTGTTGCCGGACGGCAGCCGGTTTGCCGTCTTCGAGGGCTTTCTGGGCTTCTGCGATCACGCCGCCGAGGCAGGAGTTGCGCTGTACCAGGCGTTCCGTGATCTCGACCGTGACTGCTGGATCGATACGGCGACCGATTATGCTGAAGGGGTCATCGCCTATGCGCTGAACCACGGCATCACCGCCGATCGGACGACGCTGGTGCATCGCGCGCGTGCGGCCCGTAACCGGGCACTGCGAGAGGGCTTGGCCTTCACGCGGGAGGTGCGGTCATGAGCGCGCTGGTGTTTTCCTTCGATGCGTTCCGTGCCGCGGCGCGGCCGAATGTCGGCCGTCAGGGTACGAACCCCGTGGCCATGCTCTCCTTCGAGGAGCGGCGGGCGCGCAACATTTTATCTGTCCAACACTCGCCAGGCCGGTGTTGGAACATCGCCGATAATTTCTATCCGACGCCGCCCGAGGCGACGCGGGCGCTGCTCTCCGTCGAGTCCTTCGATGGCCCGATCTGGGAACCAGCCTGCGGCGAGGGTCACATCGCGCGCGTGCTGATGGCAGCCGGATTGGATGTCGTGGCCACCGATCTCAACGATCGCGGCTTCGGTACGGTCGGCGTCGATTTCCTGAGGCAGCGCGCCATGCGGGGAAAGCACATCGTGCCGGAGGCGCGTCTTCGACACATCGTCACCAATCCCCCCTATGGGGCGGGCTTGGCCGATGCCTTCATCGAGACGTCGCTGGCGTTCACGGCCGAGACCGGCGGCAAGGTCGCCATGCTCTTGAACCTCAACTCGCTGTGCCACCACAGTCGAACAACGTGGTGGCGGACGCATCCCCCGGCACGGATCTACGCGATCGACAGTGTCGTGTGCTGGTCGGAGCCCGATCGAGCCCCGCCACGGCATTTTGCGGCCAACCGCTACTACTGGGCGGTGTGGACGCCCGACCATGTCGGTCCGTCCGCATTCTGGTGGCTGTCGGCCGCCGAGTTCCGCGAACCTGTCGTTACCAATTTCCAATCTTCACGTTCAAACCCAAGGAGTTTTCCATGTCAGACGATCAAACCGATCCTACCCTCATTGCCGTCACCCTCGCCCTCGAAGCCGTTGAGCTTCGCCTGGCTGAAGCAAGTGCCCTCGTGACCGAGGCCCTCGCCGATGCCGCCCGCGGCCGTCGCAATCGCGCCGTCGGCGCCGTGATGCCGCTTGCGGTGTCATTGCCGGAGGTGACCGCGCTCATCGCCAGTGTGCTGGTGCTCCACCGGCACGGGGCTAGTGACGGGGCGGCTGAGCCTCGGCTGTTTGCGGAGTGAGTGCTGGTTCCGGTTGGCACCCCTGGGGTCCTCTACAAGCCCGCAGGCGTGCCTCCGGCATAGCCCTCGAATGCGTAGTCGTTGAGAAACTGACGGCGCCACAGGAACGCACGATCGACGGCGCCGAGCCGAGCTTCCTCACACACATCGGTCCAGCCGTTCTGGATTGACTGGATCTGATCGGCGATGATCGCTTGGGCTTGGGCGTCGTCGAGCAGGAACTTGTGGGCTGCCACACGGCAGGTCTCCAGCCGGCTGCGCTTGTCGTTGCCGTCGATCAGCATGGCCTGGTTGATCTCACGCCCACCGCGCGCCTGCGGGCAGATATCGTAGGCCGGCGTCAGCGTTAGCGCGGCGCCGTCCCAGAAGGCCGCATGATTGCGCGCGTGATCATCGCTGTTGCCGCTGAGCACGTTGAACACCAGACGGCCGAATAACTCGCGCAGTGTCTCTCTGGGACGCGTAAAGCCTGCACGGATCAGGTCGACCAGATCGGCGTAGCTCGCGTGGCGTGCCTGCAATTCGTCGAGGCCGAGCATGGTCAGCGCCGAGACCATCGCGCGGCGGCTCCAACCTCCCGCCTGCTGCAAACGGTCGAAGCGCTCGACCAGCAGCACGTCCTTGCCGCTCGCCGAGGTCAGCTCGACCGGGGCAACGTCGAGACCGGCGCGGGCGGCAAGCCGCATGGCGATGAACTCGGCCTTGACCACCGGATAAGTGTCGTTGGTCGCGGAGAACTTGGCGATGAATTTGCGGTTCGCTGTCTCGATCAACGCCTTGGGCCGCGCGCCGCCGATCGAACTGCCGTGGAACAGCGCTGTGCTCAAGGCAGGCGGGATCGGCTCCCCGCGCTCGACGCGGCCGGCGGCATCGAGCAATTCTTCGAGGCTCGCGCTGCCTTCCTCGCGGGGCTCGGTGCGATCCGCAGAGGATTGGAAATCCAGCGCACCGGCACGGTCCGAACCGGAATTTAGCAGAAACGTCAGTTCGTCGAACTCGACGTCGCGCGCCGCATCCCCTTTCAGGCCCGTCAGACGATTGATGATGACGCGGCGCCCCCACGCATCGGGGGCAGCGTCCCGCAGACACCCGGCCAGCGTGATGGACTTCCCCCGAAAAAGTGGAGGGCTTTTCTGATAGGTTTTGCGAATCAGAGGGGTAGCCATGGGCAAGACGAAGACAGAGAAGGGGCGCGTGATCGACGCTGCGTTCCGGCAAGAGGCCGTGCGGCTTCTTGCGACGA
>JBGSQO010000377.1:0-2528 GCA_041738055.1 Filomicrobium sp. | reverse complement strand
ACAAACAGGCGGTTGAAACTGCCTCGTCCGGAGTCATCTTCAAGGTCGCGCTCAAGGCTGGTCCCACCATGCTCCAAACCTGGCTCACCCGCCCCGATGGCAAGGAGCACGGAGCCTATTTCACCGAAGTGCGCCATCTCTCCGAGTAGATATCAAACCATGAAATCCCTCGTCATCGCGCTCCTCGTTTCCCTCACCGCCGCCACCGCCGCGGAAAAGCCCAACGTGCTGTTCATCGCCGTCGATGACATGAACAACGACCTCGGATGTTATGGCCATCCAACGGTGAAGTCGCCGCACATCGACCGCCTTGCGAAAGCAGGCACGCGGTTTGCGAGGGCCTATTGCCAGTTCCCGCTTTGTTCGCCCAGCCGCACCTCGGTGATGACCGGACTGCGCCCGGACTCGACTCACACTTTCGATTTGAATTATCATTTCCGCAAACACCTGCCGGACGCTGTCACGCTTTCACAGCTTTTCAAAAACAACGGCTATTTCGCAGCACGGGTGGGAAAGATCTATCATTATGGAAACCCCGGCCAGATCGGCACGAACGGCCTCGATGACGAGGCTTCGTGGTCCCAACGCATCAATCCGAAAGGCCGCGACAAGGACGAGGAACACCTGATCACCAACCACACTCCCAAACGCGGATTGGGCAGCTCGCTGAGTTTCCAAAGGGCGGACGGCACGGACGAGGAACAAACCGATGGCATCGTCGCCACCGAAACGATCAGGCTGCTGGAAAAACACAAGGACGGTCCGTTTTTCATCGCTGCGGGCTTCTACCGCCCGCATTGCCCGTATGTGGCGCCGAAAAAATACTTTGATCTCTATCCCATCGAAAAGGTGCCCGCGCCCAAGGGTCCGTTTGACGAGATGAAGAAGGTGCCGCAAGCCGCGCTGTCGTTTTGCAAGCCGTGGCCGTGGTTCGGCGTGACCGAGGATCAGTCTCGCGAAAGCCTCCAGGCCTACCATGCCACGATCTCGTTCGTGGACGCACAGGTCGGAAGATTGTTGGACGCGGTGGATCGTCTCGGCCTGGCGGACAATACCATCATTGTTTTCTGGAGCGACCATGGCTATCATGTCGGCGAGCACGGGCTTTGGAAAAAACAAAGCCTGTTCGAGGGCGCGGCCCGCGTGCCGATGATCGTCGCCGACTTGCCGTGGGCTCAGGATGGCCCCTCAGCGGCGCGGGCGCTGGTGGCCGCACTCGGGGACTGCGGGCTGCCCGTGTCGCCGCCGGCATCAACCACCCGTTCGTCGTCAGGAGCGTAGGCTGACGCCTGGAGTCGGTAGAGCTCTGCGTAGCGGCCGCCGCGCTGCATCAAGTCCTCGTGCCGCCCTTCCTCGACGACCTGGCCGTCATGGAGTACGAGTATCCGGTCCGCGTCCCGGACCGTGGCGAACCGGTGCGACACGAACAGGACCGTGCGTCCCTCGCCGAGGTCGCGGAGCGCCTCGAACAGCGCGTGCTCGGCGCGAGCATCCAGCGCAGCCGCAGGCTCGTCCAGGATGACCAACGGAGCATCTCGAAAGAACGCCCTGGCAAGCGCCACGCGCTGCCATTGGCCGACCGACAGGTCATGCCCGGCCGCGAATGCCTTCGACAGCACCGTGTCGTACCCCTCCGGCAGTGCCGCGATCATGTGATGCGCGCCGGCGCGCCGTGCCGCTGCCTCGACCAGGTCCTGGTGGGCATCCTTGCGAGGGTCCCCGAAGGCGATGTTGTCACGCGCGGGGAGCCAGTACCGCACGTAGTCCTGGAACACCACGGCCACGTGACGACGGATGGCAGTCGGGTCCATCGTGTCCATCGCGACGCCGTTCCACTCGACGCTGCCCGCGCTGGGCGGGAGGAGCCCCGCGAGGATCTTCGCGAGCGTCGTCTTGCCAGAGCCGTTCTCCCCGACGAGTGCGACCATGTCGCCGCTGGCCAGCCGCACGCTGACGTCCTTCAGCACGAGCCGATCGGTCTCCGGATAGGTGTAGGACACCTCGCGCGCCTCGAGCACCTCGAACGAAGGGGCCGCGCGAAGCGCCGAGGCCGCCAGTGTCTCGCGGCCCACGCGGCCCGCAAACGCCTCGAGGTCGTCGAGGAAGAGCGTGGACTCCACGACCACCTGGGTACTCCCGATGACCGCTCCGACCTGCTGGGCGAGGAGCCTGGCCGCCAGGACGGCACCCCCGGCTTCGGCGACGGTCAGCCGCCCGACCCCGACGAACAGCACCACCACGACGACCGAGATCGCCAGCGCAAGGGCGGATGCGGCACCGGATGCCCCCAGGATGAGGCTCCGGCGCCGCAGGTACGCGCGGAGATCGTCGAGGAATGCGAGGTTCACGCGGCGGTACCGCGCCCCGAGGGCCTCCGCCAGCTCGTAGGCTCGCACCTCTTTGGCCTCGTCGCGGCCGCTCAACGTCCGCGCGAGGTAGTCACGGAGCCGCAACCGGGAGGACTGCGCCACCGCGAAGGCGAACTCCAGCCGACTCGTCACGCGCGCTGCCAGCACGCCGGGCGCGGC
>JBGSQO010000300.1:0-3997 GCA_041738055.1 Filomicrobium sp. | reverse complement strand
AGCAGCAGGATCGGCGCGTTGCGCAGGATGGCGCGGGCAAGGGCCAGCCGCTGCCGCTGGCCTCCGGACAGCCGCTGTCCGGAGGAGCCGATCATGGTGTCGTAACCCTGCGGCTGGGCCAAGATGAACTCGTGGGCGGCGGCGGCCTTGGCGGCGGCCACGATCTCCTCCTCGCTGGCCTCCAGCTTGCCCAGCGCGATGTTGGCGCGGATCGTATCGTCGAACAGGGTCACGTCCTGGCTGACGATGGCAATGGCTGATCTGAGCGAGGCAAGGCTCACGTCGCGGATGTCCTGGCCATCGATCAGGATCGCGCCACTCGACACCTCGAACAGGCGCGGCACGAGGTTGATGATCGTGGATTTGCCGGCCCCCGAGCGGCCGACGAGTGCGACCGTCGTTCCTCCCTTCACGTCGAGTGTGAAATTGCGCAAGGCCGGCTGGTCGCTTGCCGTGGCGTAGGCAAAGGAGACGTCGGCAAAGCGGATATCTCCGCGCGATACGGCCAGCGGAGCGGCTCCAGGGCGATCGACGATGGACGGCTTTTCGTCGAGCAGGCCATAGAAGCTCTCGGCGGCGGCCAGTCCCTCCTGCACGCGGCCCGTCAGGCTGCCGAGCGCGCGAATCGGTTGGGCGGCCATCAGCAGCGCCGTTACGAAACCCATGAAGTCGCCGACCGTCGACAGCCCGCTGGAGATCCGCCAGTAGGCGAACGCGATGACGCCGGCGACCGCCAGCCCGCCCAGCGCCTCGAGCAGCGGATCGAGGCGTGCCCGGTTGCGGATCGCCTTCATACGAAGACCGTAGACGACCTCGAACGAGCGGTTGACCTGGCGCGCCGCATAGTCCTCCAGACGGAACGTCTTGATGAGACGGGCCCCGGCCAGCTTTTCCGACAGCAGCGAGGTCATGTCGCCGAGTTCCGTCTGGGTGCGCTTGGCGACCTTGCGCAGGCGGCCGGAGATGGTTGCGATGGGCAGTGCGGCCAGCGGATAGACGCCCAAGACGAACAGCGACATCATCCAGTCGAGGTAGATCATGGAGCCGACGAGAGCGACGACCATCAGAGCGTCGCGGACAGCGGTATTGATGCCGGCCTGCACGGCTTGCTGCACGAAGCCGATATCGTTGGTCAGCCGCGACAGCAGATGGCCGGGGCTCTCCCGCGTCAGGCGGGCGAAGTCGGCGGTGATGAGGTGAGTGAAGGCCGTCGTCTGCATGTCGGTCGCCATGCGGTTGACGATCTTCTGCGTCGCGACCGACTGCAGATAGAGCAGCACGCTGCGCGACAGCGTGATGCCGATGATCGCGACCATGACGAGGGTAAAGCTGCCACCCTCCTGCTTCATCAGGGTATCGAACGAGGTCTTGATGACGAGCGGATAGCCGCCCGTCACGGCAGCAAGCCCCGCCGTCAGCAGGAGGGCGCCGATAAGTTGGCGCCAGCGCGGGGCCACCCAATCCCTCAGAAACCGCCAGATGAGGGCGTTGCGGGTGTCACTGGTCGCCACCGACGGCGCAGCCGCAGGATAGGGCGCTTGCTCACCTGATGTGCCGTGGGTGTCGGTCTGGGTCACGAGGGGTCCGTTCGAGAGCGGCGTGGTCGTCCCGGTTGATTGCTCCAGCCCAGCGTTCAACCGGGGCGCGCCAACCCGCCGGGATCAGTCCTGGGCCGCCGTGTCGGTTTCCGGATCGAGCAGCCGATGCATGTGGACGACGTAATAGCGCATTTGGGCGTTGTCCACCGTGCGCTGGGCCGCAGCCTTCCAGGCGGCATGGGCCGTCGCGTAGTTGGGGAAGATGCCGACGATGTCGAGTTTGTCGAGATCACAGAATTCGGTGCTGTCGAGGGACGTGAGTTCGCCCCCGAAGACGAGATGGAGGAGTTGCTTCGGCGGGTCGGCTAGCGCGGACGTGCTCATGCTGGTGTCACTCCCAATCGTTGGCGATGGCGTTGGGCGCTTCCTCTCATACCGTCCGGACTAACGGGTCACTCATCCGACTGTGCGATCGGCCGGACGGTATCCTCTTTGTTTGGGCCTTCCGACACTCGTTCCTCCGATCCCGCCTCGGTGACTGGGAGGCCGGAAGGCGCGGTCACCCGAGAGTGATGCGTCAGGATTTCGTCCGGTTGGTATCAGTCCTTGGTGCCCGAGGCCGGGGCGTGACGCAAGCGGGCATTGGTGGAGACGCTTTTTCGACTTTGCGTCGGAACGGGGCAGGCAACACCGCTTTCGTGACGCTTCGATTAACTCCGATGGAATGATCCCGCTGTAGTCTCAAGAGATCGGCAGGCCGAAACTGCCGAATTGAGAAAAGTCGACAGGTTGGTGTGCTTTGCGGCACGGGTGGAGCGCCCTTCCCCGTGCCGCAATTGCGTTTGGGGTCTGAACGGATCTCAGCGCAGCGCCAGATCGGCGAGAAGGCCGCCGAGCAGGATGAAGCCGACGGTTCGATTCGCCCGGAAGCGGTCCAGGCAGTTGTCGGCATTGCTGGTGTCGAGCGTTGCGACCTGCCAGCCGAAGTGCGCCGCGATCGCAGCGAGTGCTGCGTAGGCTGGCACGCCAGCGCCCGCCAGCACGGCTGCCCCCAGCCACAGCGCGATGGTCGCCACAAACAGCCCGCCGACCCAGACTTTGGTCTGATCCCCGAACCGGATCGCCGTCGACTTGAGGCCGAGCATCAGGTCGTCCTCCTTGTCCTGATGGGCATAGATCGTGTCGTAGCCGATGGTCCAGGCGACCGCGCCCGCGTAGAGCAAGGCCGGCGCAGCCGACAGCGATCCGGTCGCCGCCGACCAGCCGACGAGCGCGCCCCAGTTGAAGGTGAGCCCGAGGATGAGCTGCGGCCAGTAGGTGAACCGCTTCATGAACGGATAGACGAGCACGAGCCCCAGCGAGGCGATCCCGAGACCGATCGTGAAGCCGTTGAACTGGATGAGGACGGACAGCCCGATGAGCCCCAGAACGCCGACCAGCGCTAAGGCCTGCCACGGCTTTACCTGTCCCGACGGGATGGGGCGAGAGCGGGTGCGGGCGACCTGCGCGTCGTAGTCACGATCGACGTAGTCGTTGTAGGCGCAGCCGGCCCCGCGCATGACGAAGGCGCCGACAGCAAACAGCACGAAATGCCACGGGCTGGGGTACCCTGTCGGGCTGGGGTGGGCCATCGCGGCCAATGTTGCCGACCACCAGCAGGGAAACAGCAGGAGCCAGGTGCCGATCGGCCGGTCGGCGCGCATCAGCCGCAGATAGGGTCGGAGCGCGCGCGGCGCGTAGGTATCGACCCAGTTGCCTGTCGGTGCGTCCGCCACTCTGCCGATCTCGCCATCGGCAGGCGCGGGCTTCAATTCGAGTGAGTCGCGTGCGCTCATGGTTGCTGTCGCCATCCCCTTCCGGAACCGAGGCTATACGCCCCGGCTCCCTGGCCGGCAATCGGGCGAATGGGCCGGCGTTTCCTTCCGCCGCCGAGCAGGGTATGACGCGGCATGGCCATTCACGACTTCAACGCGCAGCGCATCTTTGTCGATCAGCCTCTCGCCGAGGGGGCTGCGATCGAGCTCTCGTCCGAGCAGGCCAACTATCTGCTGAACGTGCTGCGGATGAAGCCCGGCGAGACGATCCTCGTTTTCAACGGGCTCGACGGCGAGTGGTCGGCGATCCTGGCGGAGGCCGGCAAGCGCCGGGCCACGCTGCGGGTCGAAGCGCTGGTCAGGCCACAGCAGGGCGGGCCGGATCTGCATTATCTGTTTGCTCCGCTCAAGCGCTCGCGGCTCGACTACATGGTGCAGAAGGCGGTCGAGATGGGCTCGGCGCGGCTGCAGCCGGTCATCACGCGACACACCATTGCCGAGCGTGTGAACCTGGAGCGCATGCGCGCCAATGCCATCGAGGCGGCCGAGCAGTGCGGCATCTTGCGCGTGCCCGAGGTCGGCGAGCCGGTGAAGCTGCCGCAGCTGCTGGCGGGCTGGGATGCGACCCGCCGTATCGTGTTCTGC
>JBGSQO010000265.1:0-2230 GCA_041738055.1 Filomicrobium sp. | reverse complement strand
AGCCGGCCCAGCACCCACCGGCGCAGTCGGGTTGATCGCCGTCCACCGCAGCGATCCAGGTCTCATGCTCGGCTACTGGAACCGCCCCGAGGAGGAGGCCGACGTGTTCCGCGGCGACTGGTTCGTCGGCGGCGACGTCGGCGCCATGGATGCCGACGGCTGGATCGCCCACCACGGCCGCGCCAACGACATCCTGAAACCGCTCGGCTATCGCGTCTCGCCCCAGGAAATCGAGGCCGTACTGGAAACCCACCCGGCCGTTGCCGAGGCCGCCTGCACGGAGAACGAAGTCAAGGACGGCGTGCGCCTGATTTGCGCGTACATTGTGCCGAGGGACCCGTGCGCCCCGCCCGACACCGCCGACCTCGAGCGGCACGCGGCCGAGCACCTCGCCAGCTACAAGCGCCCGCGCCTTTATCGATTCGTGGGGTCCCTGCCGCGCACGGCGAATGGAAAGTTGCAGAGGTCGCGACTGGGCACACTGCCGGACCAGCCAACCTGAGCCAGAATTTGCTGTGGTCAGTGAAATCGGGGGCTGCGCGAGTCTTGGGCTTGCGCCTTCCGACACTCGTTCCGAGAGCCAGCTGGAAGGCGCGCCTTCGGACCCAACGCGGGGGATCACCCCGTTTACCTGCATCGGCGCGACGGGCGTGCCACGAACTCCGGGTGATGGTTCCAAGGGCTTAGCCCTTGGTGGGGGTCGAGGGGGCAAGGCCCCCCGCACTTCACTTCGCGTTGCCGTCTCACCGCCCCAGTTGCTCTTTCACCTTGGCGGCCAGCTGCGGCAGCGAGAAGGGCTTGGGCAGGAAGGCGAACGTCTCCTCGCCCAGCGCCTGTTGGAAGGCCTCATTGGGATAGCCCGATACGAAGATGATCTTCACGTCCGGGTTGCGCTTGCGCATTTCCTTCAGCATGGTCGGACCGTCCATCCCCGGCATCACCACGTCGGAGACGACCAGATCGATCTTGTCCTGGTGCTTGGCCATGAGCTCCAGCGCCTCGAGCCCGTCGGCGGCCTCCAGCACGGTGTAGCCCTGCCGCGTGAGTGCACGCACCGAGAACGAGCGCACCACGTCCTCGTCCTCGACCAGCAGCACGCAGCCAGTCCCCGTCAGGTCGGCCTGCTCGACGCGCTTCTTGGCTTCCGCTCGATCGATGATGGCCGCCTCGTCCTTCTCGTCCAGGTGATAGCGCGGCAGGTAGATGCGGAAGGTCGTGCCGCGGCCGATTTCGCTTTCAGGATAGATGAAGCCGCCGGTCTGCTTGACGATGCCGTAGACGGTCGCGAGACCTAGGCCCGTGCCCTTGCCGGGCGCCTTGGTGGTGAAGAACGGCTCGAAGATTTTGTCGAGCACCTCCTTCGGCATGCCGGTTCCGGTGTCGGTAATCTCGATCAGGACGTATTCGCCCGGCTGCATGCCGACATGATTGAGGCGCCGGCTCTCGCGCTCGGTGACGTTGCGGGTGGCGATCGAGAAACGCCCGCCCTCGGGCATGGCATCGCGCGCGTTGACGGCCAGATTGATGATGGCCTGTTCCAGCTGCAGCTTGTCGGTTCGGACGTACCAGAGGTCGCGCCCGCTGGCGATGTCGACGGCAATCCGCTCGCTCAGCGACCGACGCAGCAGCGGGTTGATGTCAGTCATCATCTCCCCGAGTTGTAAGGGCTCGACGAGCAGGGTCTGCTGGCGGGCGAGCGCGAGGAGCTTGGCGACGAGGCCAGCCGCACGGGCCGCCGACGAGCGGATGTTCAACAGATCGGCGTGCGCGGGGTCGGACGGCCGATGCGTCTGCAGCAGGAAGTCGGAAAACCCGATGATCGCCGTCAGCATGTTGTTGAAGTCGTGCGCCACGAAGCCGGCGAGTTTGCCCACCGCCTCCATCTTCTGGCTCTGGGCGAACTTGGCCTCCAGCTCTTTCTCCTCGGTGACGTCGATGACGTAGAGGATGGCGGTCTCGCTGGCCCCGCGCGAGCGCGACAGCGGGCTCATGTAGATGCGCCGGGTCGCCGACCCTTTGGGACCGGTCGAGATGTCGATGGGCTGGACGCCGGTGCGGCCTTCGGTGACGCGGGTGAGCCCGGCCAGGATCGTCTGCGCCTTGTCGTCGTCGAGGCCGCGCACCAGCCGCTCCGCCGCCACCGCTCCGACCCCGGCTTCGCCGTTCAGCAGCATTCGTGAAAACGCGGCATTGGCCGAGACGATGCGGCCGTCGCGGCCGAGCGTGGCAA
>JBGSQO010000263.1:0-5935 GCA_041738055.1 Filomicrobium sp. | reverse complement strand
ACCAGCACTTCCGGGGCCGACGCGCCCGCCGTCACCCCAACCGTGGTCACGCCGTCGAGCGCGTCCCAGGGGATATCGTCTGCGCGCTGGACGAGGGCGGCCTTCGGGCAGCCGGCACGCTCGGCGACCTCGACGAGGCGCAGCGAGTTGGAACTGTTGGGGGCGCCGACGACGAGCATCAGGCCGCAGCGGGAGGCGATCGCCTTGACGGCGGCCTGACGGTTGGTGGTCGCATAACAGATGTCCTCCTTGTGGGGGGAAACGATCTGCGGAAAGCGGGCCTTCAGCACCTCGACGATGGCGGCGGTATCGTCGACCGACAGGGTGGTCTGCGTCACGAACGACAGCTTGGCCGGGTCCTTCGGCGTGAACGCGCGGGCGTCGGCCTCCGTCTCGATCAGATGGATGGCGCCCTCCGGCAGCTGGCCCATGGTGCCGACGACCTCGGGGTGGCCGGCATGCCCGATGAGCAGGATCTCCAGGCCGAGATCATGGTGCCTGATCGCTTCGAAGTGCACCTTGAACACCAACGGACAGGTCGCATCGAGCACGAACATATTGCGCAGGCGGGCGGCCGCGGGCACGGACTTGGCCACGCCATGTGCCGAAAAGATCACAGGCTGATCCGTGTCGGGGATATCGTCCAGTTCCTCCACAAAAATGGCGCCTTTGTCCCTGAGGGATTGGACGACGAAGCGATTATGAACGATCTCGTGGCGTACGTAGACGGGGGGACCGTACTTCGCCAGCGCGAGTTCGACGATCCGGATCGCCCGGTCGACACCGGCACAGAATCCGCGCGGCGCTGCCAGCAGAATCTGCAAAGGTGCTGCGTTCTCGTCGAGGGTTCCGGCGCTGGCGCTGTTCGTGCTCTCGATCATCGGGGCGTCGCTTTCGGGTCGTTAAGGATTGCGTCGAACGGGGTCTTGGGGTGCTATCAGTGCCCGCAGGGGGATGCTAGGCTTGACTATCCAGCAAGATGCCAGGGGCGTTTCGCCTTCGACGTTCGCCCAGCGGCGTCGGGGATGCAAGGTGGGCGCACATCGCGCCAGTCGGAATGACGGGGTCAGGGGCTCGAGCATGACAGCACGCTGTGGACGAGAGACGGGCCTGCGGCAACTGCCGGCTGTTTCCGTTGCCGCTGCGCTGGCCATCGGGCTTTCGGGCTGCGGAGTATCGTCCCTCACGTCGGGCATCGGTGGATCGCTGTTCGGCGGCGCATCGAAGAGCCCGCAGGTGCAGTCTGTGACCGAGGAGCAGTTGCTGTCGGCAGCCAAGGCGGACGTGACGGGCTCGGCAGCGCCATTGGCGGCCGGCATCGCACACGGCTGCCCCAAGGTCGAGGCGCGCGGTCGCGACAATCATATAACGATCTACGAGAAGGGCCGGATCGGCGACGGGCTGGCCATCATGCATCGCGGCGAGATCACCAAGACGGCGCGCGAGTGCGTGGTGGAGCCGGGCCGCGTGACGGTGAAGTACGGCTTCTCGGGCCGTGTGCTGCTCGGGCCGCGCGGAAAGTCCGGGGTGGTTGCGCTGCCCGTCACCATCGCCGTCACGGATGCCAAGCGCGCGCCGGTCGCATCGGATTCGGTG
This sequence comes from Filomicrobium sp., assembly GCA_041738055.1. GTDB lineage: Bacteria > Pseudomonadota > Alphaproteobacteria > Rhizobiales > Hyphomicrobiaceae > Filomicrobium. Next base: position 4,339 of record JBGSQO010000263.1, on the reverse strand, counting down.
AAGCTCTCGGTTGCCGTCGCGCTCGACAAGCCGATCGGCTACTTCTCGGCCGTGCGCGAGGTGGCGTTCCCGCTGCCCGAAGGCTCGCGGCCGGGCGAGTTCCAGGTGCAGGTCGGCTTCGACCGCAAGGTGCCGGGCGCGGGTTAGCGCAGCGGTATCCCCGCCACGACCAGTGCAGACAAAGAAGAAATCGCCCCGCTTTCTAAAAAGTGGGGCGATCTCGTTTCGTGTCGAGCGGCTCAGTGAGTGTCGCACCAGTGTGCGGGCCGGCACCTCGACGCGCCGAGTTTTTCTCTCGCCGAGTGCTGGTATCCTCGCCCGTCCGTGGGACGCCGATGGACTTCCGATCGCCGAAAGACAGCAAAGCCGGGAGATGATCCCGGCTTTTCCGTTTCGACGTTGACCCAATGACGCTCGCCCAGCTGCGCGAACGGGTGAAGCAGTCTGCAATCAGTTCAGCTTGCGCTTGATGTCGGCGAGGCCCTGAGAGAGCAGCGGGTCGGTGCCAGAGACTTGCAGGCGGGCGGCCAGGATCTTCTCGGCGGCGGCCATGGCCGCGTCGATCGCGGAGCCTCGAACCTCGGCCAGCGCCTGCGCCTCGGCGCGAGCGATCTTCTCCTCGGCGAGCTTGGAGCGGCGCGCAACCTGTTCGGCGAGGCTCTTGCGAGTGTCTGCGGCCATCGCCTCGGCCTCGCGGCGGGCCTGATCGATGATGCTCTTGGCCTCGTCCTCGGCCTCGCGGCTCTTCTTCTGGTAGTCGGAGAGCAGCTGTTGCGCTTCCTCGCGCAGCCGGCGCGCGTCGTCCAGCTCTTTGCGGATGGCATCGGCGCGAGCATCGAGGGCGCTGCCGATCAGCTTCGGCACGCCGAAGTACATCATCATCGCGATGAAGCCGACGAACGAGACGAGGACCCAGAACTCGGGATGGGCGGGATTGAGCATGACCTAGTGCCTCACTTGCTCGAAACGTGGTGCAGCGCCTTCTTGACCTCTTCGGGAGTGGCGTCGCTACCCGTGAGCTTGCCGACCACGGCGCCCGCGATGTCGCTGGCGATCTCGCCAATGCTGGCCATGGCCTTGGACTTGGTAGCGGTGATGCGCGATTCGGCCTCGGCGATCTTGGCCTGGACCTGTGCATCGACGCGGCTCTTCTCGGCGTCGGACTCGGCGGCGAGCTTATCGCGCGTCTCCTTGGCCATGCCGCTGGCGCGGCCGCGGGCGTCGGCGAGAGCCTTCTCATAGCCGGCGAGCGCCTTCTCGGTCTCGCGCTTCGCCTTCTCGGCGGAATCGATATCGCGCTGGATGCGGTCGCGGCGCTCCTCGATCACCTCGCCGATGCGCGGCAGGGCGACGCGCGACATCAGCAGGTAGAGAACGACGAACGAGATCGCGAGCCAGAACAGCTGCGAAGGATAGAACTCGGGGTTGAACTGCGGCATCCCGGAGGACTGCGGTGCAGCGTTCGTGGCTGCGGCGGCGACAATCGCGGCGATCATCGTAAGCTCCTCAGGACGGGACCGGCGGCACGGGGCCGAGGCGGCCACAAAACTGTCTCCGGGTCAATGCCCATCGGGGCCGAGGCCCGTCCGGCGATTGCCCTGTCGATCAAGCAGCTGGCCCGTCGGTCCGCTCCGGGTTCGAAGCGGGCGAGCGGGCCGGATTACGGGTAGATACCAGATCGAGTGGGATCGAAAGCGGAAGGGCGCGGACGGTTTGATCCGCGCCCCAAACCCGCGATTACTGCAGGATGATCATGGCCACGACGAACGCCAGCAGGCCGAGAAGCTCGGTCATGGCGGCGCCGACGAACATCCAGATGCGCTGGCCGTCGGCGGCCGACGGGTTGCGCAACGCGCCGCTGAGGTAGTTGCCGAAAATCGTGCCGATACCGATGCCGGCGCCGATGAGACCGGTGCAAGCTAGGCCGGCGCCGATCAGTTTTGCGGTTGCGGGATCCATGGTTGTCTCCTTTTGGACCTTAGGTGTGCCGATTGATTGGGAACAGGGGCGGGTGCGGGTCGAGCCGGGTTCGGACCGTTTGAGACCTGGCCTGGATCAATGGTGCGAGTGCAGTGCGTCGTTCAGGTAGATGCAGCTGAGCAGCGCGAAGATGAACGCCTGCAGCGCGGCGATGCCGAGCTCGAAGCCGGTGAAGCCGACCATGAAAGCGAGCGGCGCCCAGCCACCGACGAGCCCGAGACCGAGGACGAAGCCGGCGAAGACCTTGAGCAGGATGTGACCGGCGAGCATGTTGGCGAACAGTCGGACCGAAAGCGATACAGGACGCATGAGGTACGAGACCACCTCGATGACGACGATCAGCGGCAGCAGCAGCAGCGGCACGCCTTCGGGTACGAACATCCTGAGATAGCCGACGCCTTGGGTCTTGAAGCCGACCAGCGTGACGAATACGAACACCGTCAATGCCAGCGCGAACGTCACCGAGATGTGGCTGGTGCTGGTGAACGAGCCCGGGATGATGCCGAGGACGTTGGCGAAAAAGACGAAGATGAAGATGGTGAAGATGAACGGGAAGTACTTCATGCCCTCCGGGCCGCAGGCGTCGCGGACGGTCTTCGCCATGAACTCGTAGATCACCTCGGCCATCGACTGAAGGCGCGTCGGCACCAGGGAGCGCCCGCGCATCGACAGGATCAGGAAAGCGCTCGCCGCGACGACGGCGATCAGCATCCACAGCGAGGAGTTGGTGAAGGAAACGTCATAGCCGAAAAGCTCGAGCGGCACCTTCTTGGTGATCTCGAACTGGTGCATGGGCCCGTGGGCCTGTTCGTGTGCGCCGGCTGCCAAGGTCCGTCCCCCTACTTCTCGTCTTCGTCGTCGTACATGCCGGGCCGCCCCGGCGATGCCGCCGGCCCTTTGCTCTGCGACCTCGTCGCCGCCCGGATCACATTCAGCATGCCGGCAGCAAAGCCGAGCATGATAAACAGGATCAACAACCACGGCCCGGTGCCGAACACGCGGTCGAGCGCGCTGCCGATGAACCAGCCGACGCCCAGACCGACGATCAGCTCCGTCGCGAACCGGAAAGCCTGCGCGAGACCGGCCCCGGAGGGCTGCTCGGACGTGCCGTCGCTTCGCTTCGTTCCGCCAGAGTGGCGCGACTGCACCTGATCGAGGCGCTTGCCGAGCTCGCTCGCACGCTTTCGGAAGGCTTCTCGTTCCTCCGGGCTGATCTCGCCTGGCTGGCGGTCGCCATTCCCGTCGCTGCCTGACTTGTCGCGGTCTGACATGAGTGGCCCGAAGCAGGAGAGAGCCCGGAAAACAGCGGGTCTATCGACGGCGCGAACCATAGTCACGGCCCCAGGGGGTGTCAAGGAACAGAAAGCCCAACAAACGTAGTGTTCTAACCGCGCAGAGAGGCCGCCCGCGACGGCTATAAAGGCGTAGTCGGAATAAAATTGACCGGCCGAAAACAACGCGTTGGCCCATCGTGCCAACTTCGGCGCCGATGAGGGCCGGAAACCACCTCTGTCGCCGGGGTGGAACATGGGTCCGGGCGTGACAACCCGCCGCTGCCGATCGACGCTGGCGCAGCCGGTGTCAGACCGCTTCGAGGAACCGGGCGGCTGTTTCGAGATCGACGGAGACCAGCTGCGAGACGCCGCGCTCGGCCATCGTCACGCCGAACAGGCGGTTCATGCGCGCCATGGTCATGGGGTGGTGGGTGATGACCAGGAAGCGGGTGTCCGTCTCTGCCGCCATCTTCTCCATCAATGTGCAGAAGCGGTCGACGTTGGCGTCGTCCAGCGGCGCATCCACCTCGTCGAGCACGCAGATCGGCGAGGGATTGGTCAGGAACACGGCAAAGATCAGCGACAGTGCCGTCAATGTCTGCTCGCCGCCCGAAAGCAGCGACAGGGTTGCCGGCTTCTTGCCCGGCGGCTTAGCGATGATCTCGAGGCCGCCTTCCAGCGGGTCCTCGCCCTCGACCATCTCGAGCCGCGCCTCGCCTCCGCCGAACAGCGTCGTGAACAGCCGTCGGAAATGGCCGTCGACGGTCTCGAACGCCTCGCCGAGCCGCTTCTTCGCCTCGCGGTTGATCTGCCCGATAGCGCCGCGCAGCTTGGCAACCGCCTGCTCGACGTCGGCGCGCTCGTTCTCCAGCGTCGAAAATTGACCCGTCAAAGCTTCGAGTTCTTCCTCGGCCTGGAGGTTCACGCCTCCGAGGCGGTCGCGGTCGGTTTTAAGCCGCGTGAGCTGGCGATCGACATCGGCGATGCCGGGCAGCGGATCTCCCGACGTGAGCCCGGCGAGCGGCAGGCAACCTTCCGGCACGACGCCGAGCGTCTCGCGGATGCGCCGGGCCTCCTCCTGACGA
>JBGSQO010000173.1:0-6768 GCA_041738055.1 Filomicrobium sp. | reverse complement strand
GCGACGAGCGCCGCCACCACCGCAGACGGCCACTCGGACGGCAACGCGCGCGATCAGACGCCGGCCTTGGATGTCATCGCCGCGCATGTGAAACACGACCCCCGGTCGGGCGATGTCATCACGCCCTCCGGAGAGGTGATGGCCTATGGCATCGCTGGGACCGATCTCGAGCCCGTACTGGAGCGCATTGCCGCGTTTGCAAACCTGGCACGCCTCGCCTCGACCCGGTCCCTCGACCTCACCCTATCGCCGAAGGACACCGTCTTTGCCGATGGCGAAAAGTTCCGCGTTTCGGTCGAGGGCGTGTACGGCACGTATCTGCTGGTCGCCAATCTGGCCGGCAACGGCGAGTTGCAATACCTGTTTCCGCAAGGCAATGGCGATGCGTTGATGGATCGCGCGACGCTGGACCTTCCGTTTACCGCCGGCCCGCCCTTCGGCGCCGACACGCTGCTGGTGGTGACCTCGCCGGAACGCCCGGTCGCCCTCGAACTGGAGTTGTCTCTGCTGGCCGGCAAGCGCCAGCCGTTGGCCGTATCCGACGCCCTTGCCCGCCATCTGCCACGCGGCGCTCGTCTCGGCCTCGTCACCTACCGCACCCAGCCGGCGCTTCGACAGTGAACGGCCGGGACCTGACCGAATGCTGGATGGTTCGGTATCAGTCGCAATCAGGTCTCGAGGTCGCGAAGCGTCGATGCAGACCCGCTCCCGATGGCGAGCCTGCTCTTGTATCGTCCGGCCGAGCCAACAGACACCGGGTCGAAATATCGGCCGGACTGTACAACGACTATTGTGCGGTCCAGCCGCCGTCGACCGGCAATGCGGTGCCGGTGATTGAGCGCGCCATGTCCGAGCACAGGAAAATGGCGAGCGCGCCGATTTCTTCGGTCGAGACGAATTTCCGCGTCGGCTGGGCGTGTAGCAGCACGTCGCGAATGACCTCGGCCTCGCTGATGCCACGCGCCGCCGCCGTCTCGGGGATCTGCTTCTCGACGAGGGGCGTGAGCACATAACCGGGGCAGATGGCATTGACCGTCACGCCATGCTCGGCAGCTTCCAGTGCCACGGTCCGCGTCAGGCCGAGGATGCCGTGCTTGGCCGAGACGTAGGCCGACTTGAACGGCGATGCCACCAGCGCGTGCGCGGAAGCCACGTTGATGATGCGCCCGTAGCCCTGCGCCTTCATGCCCGGCAGCACCGCCTGCACGGAATGGAAGGCACTCGACAGGTTGATGTCGAGGATTGCCTGCCACTTCGCCGGCGGGAACGTTTCGATCGCCTCCACGTGCTGGATGCCGGCATTGTTGACGAGAATGTCGACACTGCCGAAGGCGGTGCGCGCCTCGGCGATCATGGCGATGATCTCCTCGGGTTTGCGCATATCCGCGGGCGAATACAGCGCCTTGACGCCGCAGCGATCGCTCATTTCGGTGCACGATGCCACGATCCGCGGGCAGGTGTGTTCGATGCCTGAGCGGATATCCTCGATGGCGTCGATATCGCCGAAGCCGTTGATCATGACATTCACGCCGACTTCGGCGAAGGCGCGCGCGATGCCCAGACCGATTCCGCTGGTCGAGCCCGTGATGACGGCGTTGCGCCCCTTGAGCCCGACGAGAGCGTTGACGATGTCCTTGGCCGCGACGGTCTGGTGGGCGGGTGTGTCGTGCATGAGGGGCTCCGTAGATCGGCAGATGGGCGAGTGTTTCGAAGCTGAAAGCGCGAAGAGGTGACGGGGCAACTGACACCGCTCACCGACAAAGCCGCCGAGTGTAACACCCGTCGAACCCCATCGAACGCGTCAGCAGAGGCCGGCACCAAACCGTCACCTTATTTCACGACGTGAATGTGATTTGAATAGTTAACGCGATCAATTGCGGGTCACGAATTCGTGCATTCCAGCAATTGCAGGATCATGACTTCAGTGCATTGAAATCATGCTAATTGATTTGTTGCTTCCAATCCTGAACGGAGCCAGAGAGACATTCGGCATCCACCATCGTCATGACGCCATGTCAGGCAAGCGAGGCACCATGCAGGTCCGAAATTCACAGTCAGCCCTCTTTCTGAGTCTTTTCCTCATCGCCGCTCCGGGTTTGGCTCTGGCGGGCGCTTGCCCTCCCGATAAGGTGTTGAAGGAACCCCGCAACGTGGAGGATACGCCCGACGTCGGCGTCGAGCGCCCGATCCTGGGCACAGTCGACATCACCGGCTGGCGCAACAGCGGCAATCTCATGCTGAGGCTCCGCCGTCTGTCGGTCGCTCCGGGTGGCATCGTGCCGACCCACTCTCACGACGACCGCCCATCCGTCGTCCATATCCTGACCGGCGAGATCATCGAGCATAGCTCCTTCTGCGCCGTCCCGATCCTCCACAAGGGCGGCGAGACGACGCCGGAGTTCGGCGCTGGCCACGTTCATTGGTGGGAGAATAAGACCAACAGCACCGTCACTCTCTTCTCCGCCGACGTCGTTCCCTTCGAGGCGCGGATGAACGGCGATATGTGACGGCACAGGCGGGCTGAAGTCCGGACTTCAGTCTGCAGCGATCGCATTCGACATTCAGGGGCGCGCCGCTGGTGCGCTCCGGCTCGGTCGACTGAGCCCGGACCGAGTACTCAGACCCGACACTCTGCCCTGATACTCAGAAATGGCGAGCATCCGATGCGAGCACTCCTCTGCGCCCTGCTTTTCGCTCTGTTCGCCAACGTGGCGGCGGCAGACGAAGTCGAGACGAAAATCCTGGAGACCTACAAGCAGTTCGCCGAGGCGCAGAATGCACGTGATCTTCAGCGGGCGCGCTCATATCTCGTCGATGGCTCGGACTTCCTCTGGGTCAGCGACGGCAAGACGTTCTGGGGCCGCGATGTGGCCATCGCCCGCATGGGTGGGTTCCAGACCAACGAAGTCTGGCACGCCGAGGCCGATCTGCCCGCCGCCCGCGTGGTCAAGTTGACCGGCGAGACGGCGCTTCTGCATATGCCCTTGATACTCGCCCTCGGCTCCAATCCTTCGCCGTCGAGGATCCCGTTCCTCGTGAGCATTCTCTTCGTTCTGCGGAATGCCGAGTGGAAAATCGCAGCCCTTCTAACCACGGACGAGAGAAAGCCAGGCTGATTGAAAATGGCAAAGGATCAGGGACGCTCGGCAGGGCACACGAAATCGATCAACCTTGCCTTGCAAGGGGGCGGATCCCATGGCGCGTTCACCTGGGGCGTGCTCGACAAACTGTTCGAGGATGGCCGCATCTGGGTCGATGCCATTTCCGGAACGAGCGCCGGGGCCATGAACGCCATCGTCGCATCCCAAGGCATGTACGACGGCGGCGGTGAAGGCGCCCGCGCGGAACTCGAACGCTTCTGGAAAGCCGTATCGAAGGCCGGGCAGAACAGCCCTATTCGGCGCAGCCCCATCGACAAATGGCGCGGGACGTGGTCGCTGGATTCCTCGCCGGGCTATGTCTGGTTCGACCTTCTGAACCGGATCGCCTCGCCCTACGATACCAATCCGCTCGGCATCAATCCGTTGCGGCAACTGGTCGAGGATTTCGTCGACTTCGAGAAGGTGCGCGACTGCAAGGATATGCCCATCTTCATTTCGGCAACGAACGTTGAGACGGGGCGCGTTCGGGTGTTCAGCCGTGAGGAGATCACGCTGGATGTCGTCATGGCGTCAGCCTGTCTGCCCTTCATGTTCCATGCCGTCGAGATCGAAGGCGTCCCATACTGGGATGGCGGCTATATGGGCAATCCGGTGCTGTTCCCCTTCATCGACCACAGCCCGAGCAGCGATATCGCAATCGTTCAGATCAATCCGGTGGTCCGCCATGGAACGCCGCGCAGCGCACGCGACATCCTCAATCGCGTCAACGAGATCACCTTCAACTCCTCGCTCTTGAAAGAGCTACGGCTCATCGGCTTCGTCGACAATCTCCTGGACTCCGGCCGACTTTCGCCCAACGAATTCCGCCGCATCAACATTCACCTGATCGAGGCAACCGAGGCGATGAATCCCTTGGGCGCTTCCTCGAAAATGAACTCCGAATGGGAGTTTCTGCTGCACCTGCGCGATATCGGACGCAACGCCGCCGAGAAATGGATCGACGACAATCTCCAGCATGTCGGCAAGCGCTCCACGCTGGATCTGCAGGCCATGTTCGGCAGCGACCGCCCCTTGACGAGATAGCGGCAGCGATCGAGGACCCATCCATCGTCGCGGCTTCGCCTGCATTTCAAGGATATGCGCATCCATGATGGAGACACTGACCACGCGGGTGGACAAGCCCGACGCCGTCCTGACCAGAAGCATGGTCGTCGCGATTGTCGCATTTCTCACCCTGATCGACCTGTTTGGTGCGCAGGCCCTGCTGCCGACAATTGCTGCGCATTACCACGCCTCGCCGGTCGAGGTCGGGATTGCGGTCAATGCCAGCACCATAGGAATGGCGGCCTCGGGCTTGCTGCTCGCTTTCATCGGCAACCGCATCGAACGGCGAACAGGCATCTGGGTGAGCCTGCTTCTGCTGTCCATACCCACACTTTTACTCGGGTTCGCCGACGACTTGCGGACTTTTACGGCGTTGCGCGTGTGCCAGGGCATCTTCATGGCTGCGGCCTTCACCCTGACCTTGAGCTACCTTTCTGGCATTTGCACTCATACCGCAGCTCGCGGCGCAATGGCCGCATACATTACGGGAAACGTGGCCTCCAATGTGCTCGGTCGATTGCTCGCGTCCGGCGTCGCGTCGTCGGCGGGGCTTGCCGAGACGTTTTATGTGTTTTCGGCACTCAATATATTGGGCGCAGTGATTGCTTATGGCTACTTTCGCGGCATGGAGCGGATGCCTCGCTCGCGATCAGCCGGATCGGGTGATATTCTTCATGTGGTGCGTCAGAAAGTTCTTTTATCCTGTTTCGCGATCGGGTTTGTCATCCTGTTCGTATTCGTCGGCGTATTCACGTATATCAATTTCATTCTGACCGCAGCGCCGTTCTCACTCGATCAGCAGAGGCTGGGCTTCGTCTACCTCGTCTTCATTCCGTCCATGCTGACGACACCGTCTGCAGCCTTGATTGCAACGAAACTCGGCGTGCGGACGGCATTCGTGTCCGGCATTCTGATTTCAATTGCCGGCGTGGTTCTGCTGCTCAGCAGCTCCCTGATTGCGATCCTCAGTGGTTTGACGGCGATCGGGATCGGCTTGTTTCTCGCTCAAGCCGTGGTCACGGGTTTCGTCGGATATGCCGCACAGGGTTCGGCTGCAACCGCCAATGCCTTGTATCTCGCCAGTTATTATCTGGGCGGTGTGGCCGGGGCGAGCGTACTTGGCCTCGTGTTCGTCGCCTACGGCTGGACGGCAACGGTTGCCGTCATGTGTGGTGCGCTCGTTGTGGCAGCCCTGCTCGGAACCATGATGACAAGTGGGGATTGAGGTGGCTGATACCGACCGAACCAAATTCTGACGCAACACTTTAGATAGCCCGCGCTTTCCGGCCTCCCGGCCACCCGAGCCGGGATCGGAGGAACGAGAGCAGGACAAGCGCAAAAAAGGAGCCCTCGAAAGGGCTCCTTACAAGTCGCGTGCACACGGTACGAGCGGCATCAGATCATGTACTGGCCGCCGTTGGCCGCGATGGTCGAGCCGGTGATGAAGCCGGCGTCGTCGGAGGCCAGGAACGTCACGATGCGGGCGATCTCGTCGGGCTCGCCGAGACGGTTCACCGGAATGTACGGCAGGATCGACTTCTCCAGCACCGCCGGATCGATCGCCTTCACCATTTCGGTGGCTATATAGCCGGGGCAGATCGCGTTGACCGTAATGCCGGCGCGTGCGCCTTCGAGCGCCAGCGCCTTGGTGAAGCCGAGATCGCCAGCCTTCGAGGCGGAGTAGTTGGCCTGGCCCATCTGGCCCTTCTGACCGTTGATGGACGAGATGTTGATGACGCGGCCGAACTTCCGGGCGCGCATGCCCTCCCACACCGGCCGGGTCATGTTGAACAGGCCGTTGAGGTTGGTGCCGATGACCTCGTTCCACTGCTCCTTGGTCATCTTGTGGAACATGCCGTCGCGCGTGATGCCGGCGTTGTTGACCAGCACGTCGATGGGGCCGACCTCGGCCTCGACGCGCTTGATGCCGGCCGCGCACTCGTCGAACTCGGCGACCGACCACTTGTAGACGGGGATGCCCGTCTCGACCTGGAAGCGCTGCGCGGCTTCGTCGTTACCGGCGTAGTTGGCGGCGACGCGATAGCCGGCCTTCTTCAGAGCGACGGAAATGGCGTGGCCAATGCCGCGCGTACCGCCTGTGACGAGGGCAACTCGTGCCATGGGGGGTCTCCCTTTATGATGCTTCTATGGTTGGGGGGAAAGAAACGGCCCCGGCAATCGCTCGATCACTGGCGAGCAGCAGGGCTGGCGGGTCCGGGCGGCGGCGCAGAGCCACCACCCGAACCGCCAAAAGGATCAATCGCGGGCAACGCACAGGGCAACGCCCATGCCGCCGCCGATGCACAGCGTGGCGAGGCCCTTCTTGGCGTCGCGGCGCTGCATTTCGAACAGCAGTGTGTTGAGCACGCGGCAGCCCGAGGCGCCGATGGGATGGCCGATGGCGATGGCGCCGCCGTTGACGTTCACCTTCTCGGTGTCCCAGCCCATGCCCTTGTTGACGGCGCAGGCCTGGGCGGCGAAGGCCTCGTTGGCCTCGATCAGGTCGAGGTCGGAGGCGGCCCAGCCGGCCCTCTCCAGAGCGCGCTTGGAGGCCGGGATCGGG
>JBGSQO010000143.1:0-2126 GCA_041738055.1 Filomicrobium sp. | reverse complement strand
CAGGGCCGTGTGCTGTGCCCAGGCCTCGTCGATGCCCAGGTGTTCGTCGGCGAGCCCGGTGCTGAACACCGCGAGACCCTGAAGACCGCGAGCCTCGCGGCAGCCGCTGGTGGCGTCACCACCATCGTCGTCATGCCCGATACCAGCCCGGTCATCGATCAGGTGGCGCTCGTCGACTTCGTGCAACGGCGCGCACGCGACAACGCCAAGGTGCATATCCACGCCATGGCAGCCATGACCAAGGGGCTGGAAGGCAAGGAGATGACGGAAATCGGCCTGTTGAAGCGGGCTGGCGCCATCGCCTTCACCAACGGCAAGTCGAGTCTGGCCAACACCTCGCTGATGAAGAATATCCTGGCCTACGCCCGCGACTTCGGCGCCCTCGTCGTGCACCATTGCGAGGACCCGTATATGTCGGGGAAGGCCGCCATGAACTCGGGCGAGGTGGCAACCCGACTGGGGCTGCCCGGCGTCTCGACGGTCGCCGAAACCATCATCCTGGAGCGCGACGTGCGCCTCGTCGGGCTTACCAAGGGGCGCTACCACGCCGCCACGATCTCCTGCGCCGACAGTCTCGACGTCGTCCGCAAGGCCAAGGCCGATGGACTTCCCGTCACCTGCGGGGTCTCGATCAACCACCTGACGTTGAACGAGAACGACATCGGCCCCTACCGCACGTTCTTCAAGGTGCGCCCTCCGCTGCGCCGCGAGGACGACCGCCTCGCCATGGTCGAGGGCATCGCGGCGGGCGACATCGACATCATCGTCTCCAGCCACGATCCCCAGGACGCCGACGTCAAGCGGCGCCCATTTGCGGAAGCCGCCGATGGCGCGGTCGGTCTTGAGACGCTGCTACCGGCGGGGCTGCGGCTCGTGCATTCTGGCGCGCTGGACCTGATGACGCTGCTGCGCGCCATGACCATCAATCCGGCGCGCCTGCTCGGGCTCGATTGCGGGCGCCTGCAGAAGGGCGCGATGGCCGATCTCATCCTCGTCGACCTCGACGAGCCGTGGGTACTGAGCAAGGACCAGCTGTCCTCGCGCTCCAAGAATTCCCCGTTCGACGAAGCGCGCCTGCAGGGCCGTGTGCTGATGACGCTGGTTGCGGGCGAAACCGTCTATCAGTACGGTGCCACCGGCCGCTGAGGCGGCCGGCGCTCCTCTCTCGATCACCTGCCGGGAATAGCCGAATGATGAATGCTGTCGGCCTCGTCGCGCTCGCAGTTCTGCTCGGCTACTTGCTGGGCTCGATCCCGTTCGGGCTGCTGCTGACCCGGGCTGCTGGCCTGGGTGATATCCGTGCGATCGGCTCCGGCAACATAGGCGCCACGAATGTGCTGCGGACCGGCAATAAGTTGCTTGCGGCGGCGACGCTGATACTGGACGCGTTGAAGGGTACGGCCGCGGTGCTCATTGCATCGATGCTCGCAGACGCGATTTTGGCTTCGTATTCCAGCACGCTGCGCGACGGTTGGCTGCTCGACGTCGGTCCCGTGGCGCCCCTGTTGCCGTTCGTCGGCGGCCTTGCCGCCTTCCTCGGCCATCTTTTCCCGGTCTGGCTCGGCTTCAAGGGCGGCAAGGGTGTCGCCACCTATATCGGCGTGCTGATCGGGGCAGCGTGGCCACTGGCGGTGCTGTTCTGCGGCATCTGGCTCGCAGCCGCCTTCCTAACGCGCTACTCCTCGCTCTCGGCCATCGTCGCGGCGATGGCCGTACCAGCACTCGCCCCAGTTGTAGGGCTGCCCCTCGCAGGGTTTCTCGCCACGCTCATGAGTCTCCTGCTGATCGCCAAGCACAACGCCAACATCAGCCGGCTCATCGCCGGGACGGAGCCGCGGATCGGTGCCAAAAAGACCGCCTGAGTCGCCGTCGCTGTTTACCGCCGCGCCGCTTCCCGTGGCCGCGCTCGACGATGCCGGCCGGCTGGCATGCCTGCGCCTCATCCGCTCGGAGAACGTCGGACCGGTCACGTTCCGCGAACTCATCAATCGCTACGGCGGGGCTGAGGAGGCCCTCGACGCGCTACCCGGATTGGCCAAGCGCGGGGGCAGCCGGACGCTCAAGCTGTGCCCGGTCGGTGAGGCCGAACGCGAACTGGAAACGGCGTACAAGGCCGGCGCCCTGCC
>JBGSQO010000140.1:0-2508 GCA_041738055.1 Filomicrobium sp. | reverse complement strand
CCGCCGCCGGCATCGGCACCGCGCCTGCCGTTTGCCTGCCGCTGTTTGCCCTCACCGCCGGCCACGTTCTGGGCGATATCCCGGAGGAACTGGGCAAGGTCGCCTTCGCCGGTCCGGTCCTGCGCCCCGTCGGCGAGGATGATGCCGCACCCGCCGTCATCGCCCAGAGCCTCAGGACTTATTTGGCGGCCTTGACGACGGCGGCCTGATCTCCTGTAGTCCCGCGTTCGCCGAATATCGGCTTCGGGCAAGCGGGGATGACAATGGACGTCCAGCAAGTTGCGGTCTCGGCCGTCTCACGCGCGCGCCTTTTGCTGTCGGGGTTCCTCGACGAGACCATCGGCGATCTCGCCCGCCAGATGCGATGGTCGTTTCTGCCGCCGCTGATGGTCTACTTCGCTGCCGGCCTGTCGGGCGCAACCGCCATCGTCGGCACGTTCTACGTCAAGGAATACCTGGGGCTGTCGGCTTCGTTCCTGGCCGGGCTGGGGTTCTGGGCTGGCCTGCCGTGGGCGCTGAAAATGCCGCTCGGCCATCTCGTCGACCTCATCTGGCGCTGGAAGGCACTGCTGGTCTACGCGGGCGCCGCCCTCATCGCCGCAAGCCTCGGCATCATGGTCCTGCTCGTCTCGATGCCGGCGACGATGACCGCAATCATGTCGGCGGAGGCGTGGTACGTTCTCAGCGTGCTGCTTGCCCCGTGCGGCTACGTCCTGCAAGACGCGGTGGCGGACGCCATGTCGGTGGAGGCCGTCCCGCGCATCGATACCCACGGCCAGCCGCTCAGCGACGACAAGACCCGCGCCCTGCATACCACCATGCAGACCCTGGGCCGGATAGCGCTGATATCGGGCCTGGTTGCCGTCTCACTGCTCAACATCACGATGTTTGCTGGCATCGAGGCCCTGGATAAGGCTGCGACCAAGCAGATCTATGTGAGCATCTACACGATCTCGTTGCTGATCCCGGTGTTTTCGGTGAGCGGCGTCGTGCTGGCCTCGGTCCTGCGCTGGCGCACCCGGACGGCACTGGCCGCCAAGGGCCTGTCGGATACCCAGATCGAGGCGCTGATCGACCGGCCGCTGGAGCCGACCGAGCCGAATTACTGGTACTTCTGGGGCGGTCTCGCATTTGTGGCCATGACGCTGACGATCGGGCTCACCGACCCACCGTTCGCGCAGGAAATCGTGTTCGCCGGCTCCATGGCGATCGTGATCGTGCTCATGCGCCAGCTCGCCGCCGAGCTTCCTCCGGGGCACGCGACGGCCCTGTTTGGCACCGCCATCATCGTGTTCGTGTTCCGCGCCGTGCCGCTGCCGGGGGCCGGCCAGACCTGGTTCGAGATCGACGTCCTGGGCTTCGATCAGCAGTTCCTGTCGATCCTGACGCTCATCACCTCGGTCCTGACGCTGATCGGCATGGTGGTGCTGCGGCCTATGCTGGCCCGCCACCGTTTCGTGTCCATCATCGCGGTCCTCACCATCGCCGGCAGCCTGTTGCTGCTGCCCGCGATCAGCCTCTACTACGGCCTGCATCATTGGACGGCCGCACTAACCGGCGGGATCGTGGACGCGCGCTTCATCGCGGTCCTGAATACCGCCATCGAGAGCCCGCTGGGGCAGGTCGCCATGATCCCCATGCTGGCCTGGATCGCGCGGAACGCACCCGATCACCTGAAGGCGACGTTCTTTGCCGTCATGGCCTCGTTCACCAATCTGGCGCTATCGGCCTCGAGCCTGCTGACCCGGTATCTGAACGAGGTGTTCGTCATCACGCGCGAGGTAAAGGACGCCGCGACCGGCGCCATCACCACGCCAGCCGACTACAGCAGCTTGGGCCTGCTGTTGTGGACGGTGGCGTTTCTGACCCTGGTGGCGCCGCTGGTGACGATCTGGCTCGTTCAGCGCTCAGCCCTGAGGACGACGGATTAGCACCCCGCAAGCCCCAAATTCCCGGTCATGGTTCCAAGGGCTTAGCCCTTGGTGGGGTCGAGGGGCAAAGCCCCCGCACTTCACTTCATACCGCTTGTTTGCGCCTTCCGACACTCGTTGCTCCGATCCCGCCTCGGGGGCCGGGAGGCCGGAAGGCGCGGCCTACCGTGAGGTGGGTCAAAACTTCTGCGGGTTGGTATCACTTCACCCGCTCCCCGACGATCAGCCCCGCCGCCAACCGCCCCGCGGAGACCGCCTGCCCAAGAACCCGCCGCCAGTCGAGACCCGGCTTGGCATCGGCGACCATGCGTAGGAGTTGCGCGCCTTTGACCTCGGGCAGCAGTTCGACGAGCTTGGCCCAGACGAGATCGACATTGGTCAGGCGACCCGCCGCCAGACACACCGGCACGATGTCGGACAGATCGACGCCGAGGTCGTCGGCGACCGCCTCCATCGCCGCGCGGATGTTGGAGGCCTTGGCGGTCGCGGGTGCTGCGATGTCGTAGGGCGGGCTCCACTCGCTGAACGGGCGCAGCAGGTCGATGTGGGTGAGCACGACCAGGATGCGCGGCGCCCG
>JBGSQO010000125.1:0-15117 GCA_041738055.1 Filomicrobium sp. | reverse complement strand
ACTTGCCAGATGGCGTGTGTCGGCCGGTTCGAGTTGGAAGAATTCTTGCTCATGTTCTGCTCCGTTTTTTCGGTTTCGGGACAAGCACCTCGCCCGTCCTGATGGGGACGTGAAAAACCGAAGCCCAAGCGAACGCGTCACACAGACAACCCGGGAGCCCCCAGCTTTGCGTCGGGGGGCGAATGGAGCGGGCAGTCTGTTGATCGCTAGAGAGCGGGCTCGGTTAGACCCCATCATCAGAAGGACGTGCGTCGTGCTTGATTCCCGTGAACCCGTTTTCCGAACGGAGCATCGAGCCGGAATTCCCGCGAGACCCCGGGCGGGCGGATTCATCGTCGAGCTGAACTGCAGGCGTACATTCAGCGATCGGCGCCCCGTGCCGCCGCTCAATTGCACTGACCATGAGGCCGCCGAATTCCGGAGCTATCGCGATAGGGCAAGCGGCGGTCCGAGCGAGAGAGCCAAAGAGACATGGCGAGCGAGATCACAACGCCCAATCGGCGGGACGTGTTGGCCCTGGCAACCGGCGCGGCGGCGAGCCTCTATCTGGGCGGCGCGCGGTCGCTCGGTGCGAACATGGCGCATGAAGCGCTCGGCATCAGCTTCGGCGTGCCCGGAGCTTTCGATCAGGCTCAACGGGCCCTGGCACGGGAGGACCTGCGATCGGTCTACACCCAATGGCGTGCCGCCGATGCCGTCTTCGACACAGATCCCACGGCGCGGCGCACCTGGGACGATCGCTATCGTGACCTCGTCAGGATGGGCGAGCTGGAGCATATGGAGCCCTGCGAGGCGAGCATCGAGGCCAGGGAGTTCCGCGACTGGGTCAGCGGCATCGTGCCGTCCGAACCGGAGCGATGCCGACAAGTCTGGCCGGACATCGGGGGATTGAGCCGGCGTTATGCGTGGCTCAATGCGATGTTCGAGGCTGCGCTCTACCGTCACGCGGATGCGTGGTGGGCATGCGAGGAGGGCTATCGCAGGGCTGGCCGTCGCAGTCTCAAAGACGTGGAGAGCGCGGCCCTCGATCGTTCCAGGAGAAGAGCCTGGCGCGACGCGGAGCGCGCGGCATCACGCATCATCAAGGAACCGGCTCTCACCCATGGCGACCGGATATTGCGGATGCGGGCCATCGAAGTGCAGCAGTGCATGCCGGATGTCTTCGCATTCAAGTATCGGCGAATGAAGACTCTCGCGGCCATCCGAATGGCACAACCGTCCGGCGGGTGGGGGCCACCGAAAAAGGACGACAGCTAAGCTCACGGCACGCGGAACGATAGCGCACCAATTCTGTGGCATGGCGGGGAGACGATCAATGACGGGCAGGAAAAGCGGTATGACCCGGCGGCGGGCGATAACACTCGCCTCGGCCGCAGCGACGGCGGCAGTGTTGCCGCCGATGATCGACACGGCATCCGAAGCGTTGGCCATGAGCCAACCGCTCGCGCCGTCCGAATTCGGTGACCTTGATTGGGGATACCGCTACATCGCCGTTCGGCTCGACCGCGCGCGAGAAGTCTGGCAACAGGCGGAACTCGCATATCGGGCCCATGTCGAGACGGCGAAGGCGCTGCTGTCGAGCGAGGACATGGATGCCGTCATCGATCATCGGATCGGTCATGAAGTCGTGGCCTTCGACATGTCGGTGAGGGCCATCATGCGCCTTTCATGGCTGGCGAAACAGTGGACACCGGCGAACGACGCAGAGCGGACGATCCATGCACAGAGTTTGCAGATCAAGGAAGAGGCGACGGCATCCGGGTCGTTCCGGGCATTGAGCGACCTGTGCCGCCACATCAGCGATCTGCAAGCGCGCGGCTTTCGGGCCAAGGACCACCGCTACAAGCGGGAGGTACAGCGCAACAGACAGCACGAATTCTCGGGAATGGTGGAACGGACGATCGATGCAGCGTACCGGCACCCGCGTCCGCAAGCGTGAAACGGATGCGGTCCAATCCGAGGACGACAGCGGGAAAGCAATCAGCAGAAAAGCCTTGCCTCGGTGATTCCGCCTTCGCTACGATTCCCGTGTGAAGACGACGACCACCACCTATCTCGAACGCATCGATCGCGCGAAGAACATGGCGCGTTACTATCGCCTGTCCGTCGTCGAGACGCTGTTCGGCGACTGGGCCATGATTCGCGAATGGGGCCGCATCGGACGGCGCGGACAATCGCGCGAGCACTGGTGCGGGTCCAAAGACCAGGCAATGACGCTGCTCCTTGAACACCGAGGCGCCCGCGAGAAGCGCGGCTATCGATAGAGTTCAGATTCTCTTGGCGGGTTTCGCGGGCTCGAATGTGATCCGCAACCGCGTACCGGTCGCTCTGGCGAAGCGCTTGAGCGTGCTGCCCGAGGGAATGATCCGTCCGCTTTCCATGCGCGCGATCGCGCTCTGCGATGTCTCCATCCTTTCGGCAAGTTCTTCCTGCGTAAGACCGGCACGCGAGCGAGCGGCAATGAGCGCCGAAGCGAGCGCGAATTCCTCTTCGAGCGCATCATATTCCCGGCGGTAGTCGTCGTCCCGCAGCCACTTCTTGTGGAGGTCCTTGATCTTGGTCATCGCACGTCCTTCGCCCGCTCACGGGCCAGCCTGAGTTCTTTGTTGGGCGTTTTCTGCGTCTTCTTGATGAAGACCCGCACGATAACGACGCGTTGCCCTGACGCGGTCACGTAGATGGCTCGCGAGATCCCGGACTTACCCCTGATCCGCAACTCCCAGAGCTTGTCTTCAAGGTGGTCCGCCGTGTCGCGAGGCAAGGCCTCAAGACCGTGTTCCTCGATGATTGCCGAGAGGCGCACCAGTCGCGCGCGCATGTCGACGGGAAGCGCTTCAATCTCCGCATCGACGACATCGTTCAACGTTGAGACCGTCCATGCCATCCTTGTCAATATATCAATATTGATATGATGCTGTCAAGGTTCAGCTGTCGCTGCGGATGCCTGAGGGCCTGCGGATGGTCGGGGCGCGAGCGCCCCGACCGGCGATCTCACCACCAGGAGTCGTAATAGACGGTCAGGCCGGCGGCGATGGCTTCGCGCGCCTTGGCGATGAAGGCAAGGTCGTCCTCCCTCTCGGTGCCGTTGGAGTCGCCGAAGAAGAAGCCGGCGGTGTCGGGCAACATCCGAGCGTGGATAGCCAAGCGATGTCGAGATTGTCATTGCGCTCTTCGATTTGCTTCCGCGTGAAGCAACGGAACCGGCCTTCCTCGCCTTCGTCCTTGCGCTTGGCCTTGCCATGAGGATCACTGCCGAAAGCCTTCTCGAACGGAGCAAAGTCTTCGACCTTCAACGGGCGCGTCTTGCCGAATGCCGGCATATTGGCGCGGAGGTCGTAAATCCAGACGGCCTTGGTGTTGCCGGTGTCGGTCTTGCCGCGCGTGAAGAAGAGCACGTTCGTCTTCACGCCTTGCGCGTAGAAGATGCCCGTCGGCAGGCGCAGGATGGTGTGCAGGTCGCACAGATTCATGAGCCAGGTGCGCAGACGGCGGCCCGTGTTGTCCTCGAACAGCACGTTGTCCGGCAATACCACGGCGGCACGCCCGCCGGGCTTCAAGGCGCGGACGATATGCTCGACGAAGGCGAGCTGCTTGTTGGATGTCTCGGCCGTAATTGAGAAATCCTCGCGGGTCGGTCGTCCGCCGCCCTTCTTGGTGCCGAAGGGCGGATTGGTCAGGATGAGATCGGCCTTGCCGAGTGCCTCTCCGGTCGGCGATAGCGAGTCGCCGCTTTCGATCGGGCACTCGATTCCGTGCAGCATCAGGTTCATGAGCAACAGGCGATGCGTGTCCGGGACCAGCTCCGATCCGGTGAACGCGCTGTGCTGCTGAAAATACGCCTTGTCCTTCGGCAGCTTGAAGAGGTCGTCGGTCGCATCCTTGATGTAGCGATCGGCGGCGACGATGAACCCGCCGGTGCCGGCGGCGGGGTCCTGGATGCGCGGTGCGCGTCGTCCGTGGCCTTCACCAGCTCATCGAGGAGCTGTGTGAGCGTGATGCTCGGATTGACGACCACCGGCTTCATGGCCGTTACGTCCTGCAGATTCCGATAGAGATCGACCGCGTCGAAGATGCGGAAGGTCTCCTTGCCGATATCGGGGCAGAGGCGCGTGGCGCGCCCCAGCATCTGCTCATAGAGGATGCGGCTGTTCACGCGGCGCAGGAAGACGAGATTGGTGATGGTCGGTACATCGATGCCGGTCGTGAGCAAATCGACGGTCACGGCTATTTTCGGGTTGGCGTCGTTGCGGAACGAGCGGATGTGGCTCTGTACGCGGTCAACGCTGCCGGTCAGCTTCTTGATGGCGGCATCCTCGACCGGAATGCCGGCGGCGGCGTAGGCGCGTTTTAGCTGGTCGACGACAATATCGGCATGTGCATCCGTGGCCGCGAATATCAGCGTCTTGCCGGGCAGGCTCGGGTCGATGTGCTGGGCCAGCTCTTCGCAGACGACCTTGTTGAAGGGAACGGTGATGACCTTCTTGTTGAACTCCTCGACCTCGTAATGCAGCTCGTCCGGCGCGTGGGTGAGGTCGATCGTGCCGGTCTTGGTGTCGAACAGCTCCAGTTCGTCGCCCGCATTGAAGTGGATGCCGCCGTCGCTCAACTGCGTCGCGATGCGGAAGGGCGGTTCGTGATCGATGAGGTATCCGTCGATGACGGCTTCGCGATAGGAATATTTGTAGATAGGGTCGCCGAAGATCTGCACCGTGTGCAAGGCGGGCGTGGCGGTGAGACCGACCTTCACCGCATCGAAATGCTCCAGCACGCGACGGTACTTCGAGACGTAATCGTCCTGGCTGCGGAATCCAAGCTCCTGATCGGACATCTCGCGATCGAGCAGATAGCCGCGATGGCATTCGTCGATCAGCATCAGGTCATATTGGTCGATGGGCGGCACATCGGCGGGATCGGACGCATAGAGCACGCGCTTGACGAGCCCTTGAATGGTGCAGATATGCACGCGCGTATCGATATCGGGCGACACGTCCTCAAGGCCCTTGAGCCCGAAGATTTCTGCGAAGGCGCGAACGCCGACGATCTTGGTCGTCGTGAATTCGTCCTTGGTCTGGTTGCCGAGGGCACTGCGATCGACGACGAAACAGACGCGGCGGAACCGGTTGGCTGCGAGGACGCGGTAGAGGAAGGCGATGGCAAGCTTGGTCTTGCCCGTGCCTGTCGCCATGGCGGCGAGCATGGCGCGTCGGCCCTCGGCGAGATTGGCCTCGATGGCTTCAATGGCTGCCTTCTGGTAGGGGCGCAAGGGGAAGCCGAAGTTGAACGGCTCCGTCTTGAGCGCCTCGTCGGCCTTCGCTCGGTCGATATCCAGCTCGGCCCTCAATCCTTCCGGCGTGAACCAGTCCGTGAGCGGGCGCGCGATATTGGTCTTGTGGCGTGCATCGCGAAACCAGATGCCGCTTTCGGTTTCGATCTGCTTCAGGTACGGCCGGCCATTGGTCGCGAACAGGAACGGCACCTTGAATTCGTCCCACGGCCCTCCGGCGAACACGCCTTCGACGCCGAGCTTGATGCCCTTCGAGTAGCGTTCGGATTGCGTCAACGCGGCCGAGACATTCTTGCGCTGACGTTTCGCTTCGACGACGCCGACAAGCGTCGTGCCGGCGAATAATGCGTAGTCGGCGGGCCCCGAAGCGGTCGGCCATTCGGCGATGGCCATGTTCTGTCCCTTGGCGGGGCGCGCACCTGATGCGTAGGTCAGGTTGCGCGTGTCGGCCATCCAGCCGCGATTGACGAGCTGTTGGTCGATGATGGCGCGGGTGGCGGCTTCGTCGAGGTCGATGACGCGGGCAGCGGCCTCGGCCTGGTCCTGAATGAGTGCCAGTGTCCTAGGCGGTGTCGCCTCAGCTGCCGATTGGAGCTGCGCCAGTTCTGCGGCGAGTGCCGCTTTATTAGTCTCGGCTTCCTGAGCCAATTGTTCCCAGAGAGCGCGTTCTTCCGCGTCGCGGCGCGCGGCCTCCTGGGCGGATTCCTTCTCCCTCGCATGCTGCTCGGCCTCGGCGCGAGCGCGCTCGGTGGCGGACTGGCTAGCCTGTAGGGCGGCATTGAGCCGTTGGATTTCCGCGCCGAGTTCGGCCGAGGCGTCGGCCGGTGACGTCGGAGGCATGAAAGGCCCGGGCTTGAACTTTGCGTCGCCGCCGAAGGTCGTGTGGAACCAGATGGCGAGTTGGCGAGCAAGTTTGAGCGCGGTCAGCGCGCCGCCATGGTCGTCACGGTGGGCGTGGGCGGCCTGGTTGCCGGAGATGCGGAGTTGATGAAAGAGGTCACCGGCTTCGCGCGGCATGGCGCGCTCGGCCCTGAGGCGTTGAAGGAGATCGGCGAAGGGCTCATCGGATGATGTGAAGAGGCCCATGCGTGCGGCGAGTTGTTGGGCAAGCAGTTCGGCAAATTGACGAAGCTTGATCAGGCAGGTGTTGGGGTCTTCCTTGAAGTAACGCTCCGCAAGCGCGCCCAGCCTCACGAGCTGCTCGTCGTATGTCTTCAGAAAGTCAAAGTTGGACCCCCGGCCCGACATTCCCAACCCCATAGTTCCGCATCGGTTGGGCTCTTCGTCGTGACCTCTGCGTGATTCCACCAGTCCCCGAGCTGCAGCGATGCGAGGGTTAAGCATATGGGAACCCCGGCCAAATTGAAACCTTGGAACATAGGTTCCTGGGGACGGCTACAGCCGACATGACTCCCGTTTTTCCATCCCCTCGGAGCCGTCCGTCGCTCGCTCACAACGGATGGCGGGCGGCGGCGGCGGAGAGGGGTGGCGGGTCATCCCCTTGGTGGGTTCCCGAGCGAGGCGGACCGGGCGCAACGGTATGACGGCAGCGAATTCCCATACTTACGGGAATACGGGATTGCGAGCTCAACCAAGTTGCGCCCTCACACCCGACAGCATGATGGTCGCGATCAGGTTGAGGTCGTCGGGCTCGCAGCCGACCGAGAGCATGCGGTCCCGTAGCAATCCGCCGGTCATGCGAAGCCTGCCGCCTGCAAGGTGCTCGAAGCGGTAGTGCAGCTCGATGTCCGTCTCGCGGTCGCGGGCCATGACCGGCTCGTCATAAGACAGACGAGCCAGGACCTGCGCGCTGAATACAGCTCGGACGGTGATGTCAGCCACGCCCCAATTACGCCGGACGGGCGGCGGCTCCGCGGGCAGCTTTACCCTTGCGGCCGGTCGCTTCCGCGACGACCTCGGTTTCGGTCGCCGCTGCCGTGCCCTGGGGCTGATACTGCCTGATGCGGCTGCCCTCAAAGCCGAGTTCATGGCGCGACGGGACCACGTTGCCGGCTAGGTGCAGGCTCTCACTCGCAGATGGGCTGGAGACGATTGTCCAGAGACCGTCATGGTTCCAGATCTCGCCGACGAGCGTGGCGGCATTCTTCTCGGTGCGCTTGGCGACAGGCACGCGGTTGAGCTTCACGCGCAGCGGCTCGACATTGGAGTCGGCGTGGAAATGCGCGGGGCGCAGGCCGTCGCGGTTGAAGCGATCCTTCAAGACCGTGTCGGCCGTCACGTGGTCCTTCTGCTCGGCGCGCAAATAGCCTTCGTACCAATGCTCATCGTCGACTTCGGTCGAGGGATGTTGGCGGAGCTTGCCGCGATACTCGGCCCCTGTCGGCAGGCGCAGCACGCAGTTGAGGTCGGGAAATACGGCAAAGGGTGGGTAATTCGCAGTCATGAAAGGTCTCCATAAAATCGATTGGGTGAAATAACCGCCACCGAGAAGACCACGTCCCGAATCCCGGGCAAGCCATTGAGAGAAAAGAGTCCACAACCTGACATGCGGCAGTGCAGCAATGCCGCGTGCCGGAGTTCACGCGCAAGGGATCGAAGCCGGACGGCCGAGACCCGCCCGCGCTCATGACGCATGGCGGGGCTCGGTGCACGAGAGCCCGGTCCGACGGCATGGCCGGCGGATGCGCACCATTTTTCCTATTACAAAAATCACTTGAGGTACTGCCGTTGGCCATAGCAAGTGGTCAACGAGCGATCGTGACGATGGACGTCATGCGTCAATCTATGCCATATTTGAACTGGCAGCATCGCGGAGGGCTGCCTGTATGCCGCGCGAGGCCGTCCACCCTGGAAAAGTATTGATCGAGGAGCTTGAGTCTCTCGGGGTGACGCCGACAGACCTTTCGCGCCAGATCGAAGTTCCACCGAACCGCATCAGCCAGATCATAAATGGCAAACGCTCGATCACCGGAGATACGGCGTTGCGGCTCGGGCACTGGTTCAAGAACAGCCCGGAATACTGGCTCAATCTTCAGGCCGCGTACGACATCCATCTTGCGCGTCGTCAGGCAGGGGGTGCTATCGGGCGATTGCCGAAGAAGAAGGATCAATCTTCGGAATCGTGAGGACGTCACCCAACGCACGCAGGCACAAATTCAATGTCGAACGAAAGGTACCATGGACGTGAAATGAGGAAGGACAAGAAGGCTCTCAAAACAATTGTATCGCCGGCGTGCATAAAGCTCGACGAACTCGATATCAGATCACCCAAGCGATCAAGCCAGTCCCAAATCGGCTGGGACGGCTTTTTTCCGTACTACGCCGGCTATCCCGAGCAATTTGCGCGCGCCCTGATCGAGAGCGCCAAGTTGCCGACGGATGCCGTGATATTCGATCCGTGGAACGGCAGCGGTACCACGACATTCTCCGCATCACAGCTCGGGCTGTCGTCCTTCGGTTTCGACCTGAACCCCGTGATGATCATCGTGGCGCGTGCCCGCCTGCTTCCACCGTCGGAGGCAGACAGCATCCAGCCGCTCGTGCGCGAACTCGTCAAAGGTGTGCGATCCAACCAGCAGGTCGCCGACGACGATCCTTTGCTCTGGTGGTTCGAGAAATCCACAGCGGCCGTGATCAGGGCGATAGAGCGGCGCATTCGCGATCACCTGGTCGGTGAACGTACGCTGACGCCTGAAGGCGCTAAGCTGGACAATATCTCCGGCCTGGCGGCGACGTTTTACGTCGCGCTGTTCTCCGTATGCCGGCATCTGACGGCGCCATACCGGTCATCGAATCCGACCTGGCTGCGCAAGCCCAAACTCGTTGAGGCGCGAGTCAGTGTCAATCGTGACGAGATCGTCGACGCGTTCAAGGTCAGCCTCGAGAGCATGGCGGATGCGCTTGCGGCCCGCGGTGCGTATAAGCAGCTCGATCATTATGGGCAGGCCCGACCGGGAGGGACAGTCACCTTTTGCCATGCTGTTGGGACAGCAATTCGAGCGCCAGTTGCTCCGCAACGGCGCGGCGAACCTTTTTGCCCTGTACCGCAAGCTGAACCATCTCACCGAGACGGAAGCAAAAATCGTGTCCGTCGAGGAGTTGGCACCGGGCGCATCCCTGACCGCACGGCGGCGCCGCGAAACCGAAACGCGCCGGTTGCTCGAAGCCAAGCTCCGCGGCGACCCCCTCGCGCCGAATCTCATCATCAAGCCGCGGCTGACCGTCAGCCTCGTGGGCGTCCCGCATCCGATCGAGCCGGACTTCATGATGGCGGCAGACAGCGATCGGTTCTATCGCGTGGGCGAGATGAAATCCTACCCTGACCGCGGAGGAAAGACTGATCCTGCCGATATTCGCAGCGCCTGCCGTCAGGCCGCCGTAGGCGTGGTGGCTCTGCGCCAGTGGCTTGCAGCGCAGGGCGTGCGAATTCCCGAGGCGCTGGCCATCGCCAACGCGGAACTGGTGCTGCGTGTGACGGGATTGTTTCTTCCCACGCTGAGCCGAATGGGGATCGAGAGCGAAGTCGACTCGATTATGCGGGCGATTGCGGATGCGCCGACCAATCTCAACGAGCTCGAGGCGCTGTTGCCAAAGGGCGGATCGCTCGACAATCCGGTCGTCCTCGATACCGTGCCGAACCATTACCGGCCGAGCTGCAAGGAGCATTGCGCGCTCTGGGAGCATTGCCGCGCGCGGGCGCAGACGGCCAGCCACCCGATCGTCCTTGGCGACCACGCCGCTGAAAAGTTGGCAGCCGCCGGGTCACTGACCAGGGCGCTTGACCTCATGTCCGGGACCGGCGCGGCTCCCAGAAACGCGGCCGAGGCAGCGCTTGCCGCAGAGTTGCAGGCCGGCAACCAGGCATTTCAGAGGGCGGTGGGCGATGGCAGCTGATCTCATGGAGCTTGTCGGCCGGCTTCGCGCCTTCCAGGCAGGGCGCGCTGTGCGTGCCGCCACCCACCGTCAAGTGACGATCGAGGCGCACGCGCTTGTTATCGCGCCGCTGGCCATGGCGGGCGAGGACACGACCATCCACGCTATCGCCATCGGCTCGGTGGGCGGCCCGCCGACGATACGCGTCGTGCCAGACCCGCGCGTGCGCGATGAGCACTACGAATTGATCGCTTGGATGGGAACTCTGATCGAGCGCTACTACGCAATATGCCGAGACAATGGCGATCACCCCCAGATCTGGGTGTCGTCGGAAGCCGCGGCCGGACACCTCGACATCCTGGCGGACCGCCTCCGATTTACCCGCGATGCGCCGGCCATCAAGCGCACCGGCGAGTTGCTCACGTATGTGACCGAGCGCCGGCCTGTGTCAGGGCAACAGGCGTTGATGACAGCGACCGGTGCGCTCGCGGCGCACTACTGCACGGGACAGCAAGAAGGAGAGGACGAGCACCTCGGCACATTCCTTACTTGGCTTGATCCTCCGGCAGGGGTTCCGATCACGCGGGCCGTCGAGCTTGCGGAGCGCGAGGTCATGGGCGTGAAAACCGACCCGGAATTTGACCGTCGCGACCTGCAGCCGCTGCTCAGCGCGTATAATACCGCACGGAAGAACGGTGCAACGCCGATCGAACTCAAGCGGCGTGCAGCAGCCATCGAAACTAAACTGAGCCCCATTGTGCAGTCGATCTACGAGGCCGCACAGCGCGCGATTGGCTACCTGCGCGACTTTCCGCCCGCCGGCATTCTGTCCGACCTTGCGCAGCGCGAGTGCGAGGAGTTTGAGGGCTTTATGAATGCCCGCGACAATGACATGCCGCTGCCGTATCGCGACTCTGCCAAGGCGGGCGCATTTAAGATCTCCGAACGCGAGTTTGCCGCCAGCAATCTCGAGCAGGGGAGCCTTTATGGTGATGATATGGCGCTGGCCCGCGCGCGATTGGATGGCACCGTCCTGGCGGGACGTCTGACAAATCACACGCAGGTGAAAGTGCCGAGGAAGACCATTCACCGCTTCGACGTGGAAACGGTGCAGACCAATCTTCACCTGCGCAACGGCGATGAACTTGCCCTGATTGCCGACCCGCGCATGCGCTGCGTCGTCGAGGCCGTCAGAAGGGACGGCGCCACTACGACCGTATCATTCTTGGTGATCAAGGGCATGAACGCTCCAGGCGTCCCGGCTGATGGAACCGCGATCGATATCGGTCCGCCGCCACCCGACTGGGGTCAGCTCTGGCGCAATCGCAAACAGATGGCAACGCGACTGCGCGTAACACCGTGGACGCATGCCCGCGGTGATCTACCAGCAGCATTGGCCGGAACAGAGATAGCTGAGCCGAACGATCTTGTCGCCGCTGTGGAGGCTTTGCGATGAACGGCGACGCACAAGAGCCGAACGATCTGGCATACGCGATGCTCCAGCAGGTGTTGGCCACCCAGTGGCAGCGGGACCCGGCTGTTGTGCTCAACTCGCCGCCCGGAGCCGGCAAGACCGGTGTAGCCGAGCGTCTTGCTGCCCAGGGCATGGGCGTTATGCGCGAGCGCGTGATGATCGCGACCCAGACCAACGAGCAGGCGTTTGACTTGATGCGACGCCTCTGCGGCGGTTTTCCCCGCATGCGGTTCCACATGATGGCCAAGGAGACCTTGGCGATACCGCAAAATGTTGCCGGCCTCGCTAACATCTCGATCGTGCACGACATCGGCGGCATCCCGAACAGCCCCTGTGTCGTCGTCGGCAATGGCGCCAAGTGGTCGTGGATGGATACGGATGCGAGCCTGTTCGACCTCCAGATCATCGACGAGGCCTACCAGCTCCCGGATTACCGCTATCACCAGATCGCGGGCCTCGCCACGCGTCATGTCTTGATTGGCGATCCCGGTCAGATCGACCCGGTTATCCAGGCCGAACTCGAGCGGTGGCGGTGCGACCCTGCCGGTCCGCACGTCGCGGCACCCCGCGCACTGATCGAGCGACACCCGGGCGTTACGCAGCTGAGCCTGCCAGTGTCGCGCCGGTTGGTGCAGGACACGATCGGCTTCATCCAGCCGGCCTTCTACCCGGACATGCCGTTCGTCGCGATGGACACATCGCGCCCGCTGACGTTCCAGACGCCGGGCGTGGCGCCGATGGATACACCGCTCGACGCCGCACAGAGCGGTCAGAGCCTGGTCATGGTCGAGCTGCCGTCCATGCTGGTCGGCGACGTGGACCCTGACCTTGCCGATGAGATTATCTGGACCGTGCGCCGGGTGCTGATGCGTGGTGCCACAGTTCTTGATCGCGACGGCATACCCGTCCGCGTAACGCCCGAGATGATCGGCATCGCGTGCGCACAGGTGGCGCAGGTTCATGCCCTCCGACAGCGCTTGGGCACAGACCTTGCCGGCGTCTTCGTCGAGACTGCCAACCGGTTCCAGGGGCTCGAGCGGCCGCTGATGTTTGTGCAGCATCCATTGTCCGGCCGCGCCGACGCCACAAACTTTCACCTCGACGCGGGTCGGCTGTGCGTACTGCTTTCACGGCATCGTGTCGCGTGCTGGATTTTCGGCCGCGAAGGCATCAGCAGGCAACTTCGTCGCTACGCACCGCGCGGAGATCGCAGCCTCGGCATATCCGATGATCCTGAGTTCCAGGGCTGGCGCGCCAACATGAACCTTATGCAAGCGCTGGCTCAACGTGGTCGTATCTATCCCGTGCCGGCCCGCGGTTCCGGCTTGGGTCGTACCGGCTGAACCCCATAGGCTAAGACGCGCCGATCGACTGGCCGATGCGCCCAAACCGGTCATGGAAGCGGACAAAGAAGCGGACAATAATCCGGTCGTCACGCCGAGCACTCGTGTGCGAACCCACGTCACACAACATTGTTTTATCTTTATTTTTTTGTCATCGACGCATGACGAGGAAACGGGACAGAACAGCGGACAAGCGCAGCAAACTCGCCTCATGTCCCAAGTCGACGACGAGATTGGTCTCAAGCGTCTGCACGAGGGGGGCCTCCTCATGAATTCGCGGCGGTTGGGCTCGCGGCCGTCGTGACCATCAATCTATTTTGACGGTATCAACGACGCTTGCGGGCCGGCGTGCGCCCTTTGGCGGCCTTCTTTGGGGCTGCCTTGCTCTTAGCCTTGCTCTTGCTTTTTTGAGCAGGGGATTTCTTGGCCTTGGCCGTCTTCGCTTTGGCGGCCGGCTTCTTCGGTGCGGGTGGTGCAATCCTGTCGCCGATGAGCTTCGTGGCCTTCTTGGTGAGGCCTGCGGCATCGGCATGGTGGTCCCATTGCGCGATCGCTGCCGTCACTTCACTCAGAATGGCCTCGGCATTTTTCAGATCATGCTTTTTGGCGAGCGCACGCAGATGGGTGGAGTCCGGAGATTTGCCTTCGCCCATCATGGTCATGGATTGCTCACCGCCCGGTCCGGACGAGAAGGTGAGATCGTAGGCTGGTGCGAGTGTCCACTGGCCCGTGGCGTCATCGAGCAGGAAGGAGAAATTCTTGGCATGATCGTCGCGGTTGCGTGCCAGGACATTGAAACAGGCAAGTCGGAAGGCGCGCTCGACCTCGGTTATGTCCTTGGTCAGGATCTGCGTCGCCTTGAGGAAGGCGTCATAATCGAGTGATGCCGTCCGGTGATCGGCGTGCAGGAGGCCGGAGAGAGAGTGCATGTGGATGCGGCGGTCGCCATCGCGATCGAAGCGCTTGATCCCGAAATACCGCTTCTTCCTGGCGGAGAAGAGATGGGTTTCGGGCATGGCAATGCCGGCCGCGCGCGCCATGAGACTGTAGGCATATTCAACGGCACCAATGCTGGCGTCATCATTCGTCGCCGGGAACTTGATCATCCAATGGGTGTAGCCCTTGGCGAGGGTTGCCGGACCATGAACAATGCGCTTTCTATCGGCACTGACCTGGGCGACCACCTTCGGTCGAGCGCCTGCCGAGGCACCATTGAGCTTCAGGAGCTGCACGATGACGGGACCCTCTTCTCCCTTGAGGACCGTTGCCGCATCACGCGCAATCTTATCGAGCTCCAGTACGAGCGGGGCGCGATCGCTCTGGCTGAGGTCGGGTTCGTAGCTGAGCGCGCCCATGCCGTGTTGGCCCACATGCGCCAGTCGATCGAGCGGGGTCAGGTCCTGTCGCGCAATGCCGATGCCCTCGATGGCGCGGTCGAGCAGAAGCCGGCCCCAGCCATCCGGCAGGCTGTCATTGAACACGCCGAACAGGCCATCGAAGACTAGGCGGTCCTCCACGATGACACCGGAGCGGGTCGGCAGCTGAAATGGCGAGATCTGAAGGCCCGTCGCAATGAAGGCCGGATCGTACTCAAACAGGATGCGCCGTCCCTGGGCGGCAAGCCGCCCGACCTTGCGGCGGGTGCGCCCATCCAGGAAGACATTGAGAAGTGTGGCCGGCTGGTGTTTCACTTGATGCGGCCCTTCTTGCGTGTTCGCCCTGCAGCCAGCACATCATCAAGCGAACGCGTCGTGAGCGCCTGTTCGTCATCGGCTGCAATTTTGTCGAAATCGCCTAAGCAACCGAGGACAAGTGCTATCTTGAGAAGCGAGTCGAATGCGATGAGGCCGGTGGTCTCAAAGCGCTTCAGGGACGCTGAGGTGACACCCGAGCGCTTGGCAAGACCTGCCCGTGTCAGACTCATGGCCAAACGGCGCTGCTTGAAGCGGTCACGGACTTCAAGCAGAACATCGGACGGTGACTTAAGCGATAGAGACAACATGTTATCCTTCGGTGCGCCTTTTACGCCTTGAGGGACAATATATTATCCTTAGAAAGAACGCAAGGCTTGACGTGTGTATTCTGGGGGATCGCGGGCAGGCGGATATGCTGCGATGGGAAGAGCTGCCGCGTGCCGGAGCTCAGCGCAAGGGATCGAAGCCGGATGGCCGAGACCCGCTGCG